>CALHMG010000102.1 GCA_938034705.1 uncultured Gammaproteobacteria bacterium | reverse complement strand
CACTGGATCTTCGGGAAGCCATGCACCGTTGTCTCGGTATCGAGCGTATTGATACGGGCGGTGACTTCTTTGCCACCGTGATCTTCGCCGATAGCCGCAACCACGTTCTCGCGCGCTTCGATCTTGGACTCCGGTGCGACGGAATCTTCGAGATCAAAAATGACAGCATCGACTTCAAGCGTCCGCGCTTTTTCAAGCGCACGGGTATTGATGCCCGGCATGTACAGAGCCGCACGGCGAATTTTTTTCAGCATGGTTTTCTCAGCGAATCAATTTTTCGATGTAGTCCGACGGCAGACCGACCTTCTTGTAGTGTGAGCGGCAGTCTTCGATGCGCGTAAACACGTCGACAAACCCGGTTACCTCTCCGGCGTCATCAACATGCATCAACGGACCAAAGTTGTGAAACAGAACCGTCATCTCATCGCTTCCGGGATTGTTCGGATCGTCCTTCACTATCAGCGTATGCGTCTCGCCCGGAGGTTCGTAGATGAACGTACCCTGGGTCGCCGTCCACTCGTGCTCGATATAACCCCACGCGCCTTTCAGGGTCTGTCCGGTCACCGGCGACGAATGCCTGTGGCGGCTGATAATGCCGTCACCCCGGGCTCGGGTAATGTTGACCCAGCTCCCCTGGGTGACGCTGAACAGCAGCGGAAAGCTCTCGATGTTTTCACCGCGAGGCACCCAGAGGCGTTCATCCTCGAAATCGACATCAATGATCAGTTCACTGACGGCATCCGTTGGTAACGGGATATGAACCGGCGTCGGCGCGCCGGCAGCCTGGGGATTAAATGCCATAAATTTGCTCCTGCGGAAGATTCTGTCCGCATGTCTTCAAAGTGAACTGTACACCGGGTGCGAAATTCAATTCACCGAAACACCAATCGACGTGATCCCGCACACTCGTATCACGAACGTCGACCCATGAACGCCGGCGACTCGTGTACACATGAGGCGACTATACGCGTTGTGCTCACGGCCTGCGTCCAGCTGCCACACTATTGCGCGTGCGAATCCACCTTTCGGAAACCGGGTGTCTGCCCGCCGGGATCACTCGCGCGATGGGCGCGCGTGCACTCCTCCACGCCCCGCTCGATTCGCGGAGCTCTTCGATCGTGCATGACGGCTATTGCGACAACAGCAAGGCGCCCACCCACAGCACCGCAACCGGGCAATTGTCCTGATTCAGAGTTGTTTTCAGGACTTCACATCCTGACGTACTGCCCGGCGTAGTCACGTCGAATTCCCGCCTGACACTTGGGTCTTTTTACTAAAGACATGAACGGATTCCCGCGACCCCGCGCCGGGCTTTCAGTCAAACGCTCCCAAGTCTACTTTTTTAATAGATAAATTCATTTTTGGCAGCGAATTCGAGCAGGAAGCGGCCACCCGCCGCTTCACGCCGGGGACTGATCTGTGGGCAAGAAAACACCAATAGCTTCTGTGATCGACGAGCAGATGAACACGACAGCAGCGCATAGTCGAACGCGCTCTGCCGGGCTGTCGCGCGCGAGTGTCAGGCGAGTCCTTGATGCACGCGTCGTGTTTGACGGAGCCGGTGTAGCCACCGCCGCCGAAATGGTTGACCAGCCCGCCGAACAGGCGGCGCCTCCTCTGCCTCCTGCGCCCGCTGAAGAAGTGGAAACTCCAACCGTCGAACCAGCCGCCACAGACGCCGAAAACGAAAACGCCACCGATACGGTCAGCGAATCAGAATCCTCCACCACACAATCTGATCCCGAGGCCGCAGACGACGCCCTTGAACCGGGTGCCGCAGATGCTGCTGCCGACGACACTGTCGATGTCGACGCCATCGTTGACGAGTCTGACAGCGAAGGAACAATCAATCAGGTCGTTTTTGTTGACGCCAGCATCCACGACTACGAACAACTCGTCGACGACGTGGTGGGCGCACTTGAAGGCGATCATCAAACGGACGCCAGCACATTTCTGTCCGATGACGCCGACAGCACGGTTGGGACCGTTATCGGCGAGACGCTGTTTGTCGTGATCGACAAAAACAGCGATGGTCTTGAACAAGTAGCAAACACGCTCGAAGCCCACGACAACCTGGGGGCAATCCACATTGTCAGCCACGGCTACGATTCCACACTCAGACTCGGAAACGCCTGGGTCGATGCAAGCACAGTCGAGACATACGCCGACACGCTGGAACGTATCGGCAACTCGCTCGCCGAGGGCGGCGACATTCTCCTGTACGGCTGTGACGTTGCAGAAACCGACGCCGGCAAGAGCTTTGTCGATCGGCTAGGCGCACTTTCAGGCGCGGACGTGGGTGCAAGCACCGACACCACGGGCAACGCTACCGATGATGCGAACTGGGACCTCGAATACACGATTGGAACAGTTCAGGAATATTCCATCGCGGGACTGAATGCCGACTATGGCTGGAGCGGACAGCTGGCCCCGATCGTGGTGACAACAACCGCCGCCACCGGAACGAACTCGCTTGCCTGGGCAATCGATCAGTCCAATGCCAGTATCGGCGTCGTCGATACCATCATGTTCAACATTGGCGCCACGGATACCGGACACTGGTATTACAGAACCGACGGCAGCGCGGGCACCGTCATGACGGCGTTGATGACTCCGACCACGGTCGCCAATGACTCACTGCTCACTGATGAAGACCCGGATCACCAATACAGCTGGTTCAGAATTACGCCTGACTCGGCCGGCCTGCCCTGGATAACCGACACGGTGATCATCGACGGAACGACGCAGAGTCAATATGTCGATCGCCCGGTTATCGAGATTCACGGCGTCAACTCCGGGACGGACGACAACGGCCTGAGACTGCGAGCCGGCAGTGAGGGAAGCCAGATTATCGGTCTGAACATCAACACCTTCGTTGATGACGGAATCCAGATCGACAGTGACAACAACGAAATTTACGGCAACCGGATCGGTACCGACATTTCGGGTCTCATCGGTGGCGGATTCGGCAACGAAGACGGCATTGACATCAACAGTGACAACAACACGATCGGCGGAACCGGCGCCAACCAGGGCAACCTGATCTCAGGCAACGACTCACATGGTGTGGTCGTTGAAGGCGCACGCATCGACAACATCATCCAGAACAACTGGATCGGCGTAGATTCGACGGGTGACTCTGCGCTCGGGAATCGCTATCAGGGCATCAGAGATATTGACGGAGACAATATCGACATCCTGAACAACGTCGTGTCCGGATCCATAAACAGCGACGGCATACTTCTCGACGGCACCTCCAACGCCGAGGTCTATGGCAACATCATTGGCCTCAACGTCACCGGCACAGCCGTGATCAGTAACCAGGACGACGGCGTCGACGTTCGCGGCGACAACAACGTGATCGGCGGCCTGGGCGCCGGCGAACGGAACATCATTTCCGGCAGCAGCGTCAGCAACGGCGTCGAAATCTCCTCATTGTCTGTCGATACGAAGATTATCGGCAATTACATTGGTACGGACATTACGGGCAATGTTGACCTCGGCAATGCCGCCAACGGAATCTACGACAACGGCAGTGACAGCGCCGAGATCGCCACGAATCTGATATCCGGCAATGATCAGAACGGCATCCGATTTCTGGGCGATAATGCGCTGATCCGCGGCAACATTATCGGTCTGGATATCGATGGCGACACCGCACTCGGCAACGGCGAAGACGGCATCGACCTCGATGGCGACGGAAACGTCATCGGCGGACCGGGCGGCTCCGATCGAAACATCATTTCAGGCCACCACAACGGCAACGGTATCGAAATCGATCCAGGCAGCATCGGAACCCGAATCGAAGGCAATTTTATCGGCACAGACGTGCTCGGCGGCACCGACATCGGTAACGCGTTCAACGGCATTTATGAAACCGGCGGTACCGCAACGGTAATCACGGGCAATGTAGTCAGCGGCAACGATCATGACGGTATCTCCCTCACTGATGGCTCCGGTCACGTCATTGTCAACAACCGGATTGGCGTGGACTTCGGGGCAACCTATGCCATCGGCAACACGGACGACGGCATTCAGGAAATCAGCAGCTCGAATATCCAGATTGGCGCAATCGGACAGAGCAACATTATTTCTGGCAACGGCGGAGACGGAGTCTGGTTTACCGGCGACGACATACGGGTTGAGGCCAACTTTATCGGCCTCGATCTCACGGCATCCAACGCCATCGCCAACATGGGACACGGTGTTCAGGTCCAGGGAGACAATTCCGTTGTAGGTGGCGCGACGCTGAGTCACGGCAACACGATTTCCGGCAACAATCTGCATGGTGTGCAGATCAACACCGGCCGCACGGGGATTGAAATCACCAACAACTTCATCGGCCTTAATGGCCTCGGTAATGCCGCAATCGGCAACACTCTGGACGGGATTAACGACGGCAACTCAATCGGTACTGAAATCACCGGCAACTACATTTCCGGCAACGGCCACCGCGGTATCAACGGCGAAGACACCCGAGACATGGTGGTTCGTAATAACGTCGTTGGGCTAGGTCTCGATGGCAGCACTGAAATTGGCAACGTTGAGTTTGGCATTCGCTTTCAGGGCGCGACCAATCTGACCATCGGTGGCACTCAATCACAGGGCAACACGGTCTCCGCGAACGGTCTCGACGGCATCTATATCGAAGGTGATCAGGCTTATATCGCCGGCAACCTGATTGGTACCGACACGACGGGCTATCTCGACAAGGGTAATGGCCAGTCAGGCATCCATCTGGTCGGTGACACGCACAATATCGGCGGCTCGAATTTCACCTACGCCAACACTATCTCGGGAAACGCCCAGGAAGGCATTCTTGTTGATGGCGGCCAGCTAACCGATATCAACTACAACTACATCGGCACTAACATTATCGGCAGTGCCGCGATTGGCAATGACCGCGACGGCATCTCGGTAAATAGTTCGTTCGACGTAGACATCGTCCACAACGTCATCTCGGGCAATGGCGAAAGCGGCGTGCACGGCGTCCTGTCTGACAGCCTGAATATTCAGGACAACACTATCGGCGCCAACGCAACGGGGGACGCGCAGCTCGAAAACACGCGTGACGGTGTTGAGCTTTATGACAGCGACAGCGCAATTATCGACAGCAACCATATCGCCGGCAACTTGCTTAACGGCATCAGACTGAACACCTCTGACTTTGCCGACATTACCGGCAACCTTGTCGGCACTGACGCACTGGGCACCGGCTACCTCGGCAACGAGGATGACGGCTTGCACATCGTACTTTCCAATGGCGTCACGGTAGGCGGGTCGGCAGCCTCCGACAGCAATGTGATCTCGGGCAACTTTGACAACGGCATCTACTGGTCGGCGTCGAACGATGGTGAAATCAAGGGCAACTACATCGGCACCGACATCACCGGCACGAACGTCATTCAGAACAACAACAACGGCATCGAACTGTTTGGCGACAACGTCCAGATCGGTGGCGCACTGGCCGGCGAAGGCAACGTCATATCCGGCAACGTCAACGACGGAATTCGGGTCATTGACGACAGCAACGACGTTACCATCCAGGGCAACTGGATCGGCACCGACAAAACCGGCCTGATCGATCTGACCAATGGAGACACGGGCCCGGACGGGCGCGGCGTAGCGCTGATCGGCAACAACATCACCAACACAATGATCGGCGGCGTCAATGCTGGCGAAGGCAACGTCATTGCCAACAACGCAAGTGACGGTATCGCGCTCGTAGGCTTGACCAACAACACGGGCAACTCAATTCTCGGCAACGTCATCTACGACAACGCGGACGGCGGTATCGATCTTTCGGCCGACGGCGTCACGGCCAACGATGCTGGTGACCCGGACGGCTTTGCAAACGACCGACAGAATTTCCCTGAACTCCTGACCGTTGAAACCGACGGTAGCGGCGCCATCGAAATCAGAGGTTCGCTGAACAGCACCCCTTCTACCGATTTCAGGCTGGAGTTTTTCAGCAACACAACCCAGGACCCCTCCCTGCATGGTGAAGCCGAGCAGTATCTTGGGTATATCGACGTCACGACCAACGCTTCAGGGGACGTATCGTTTACCCACACCAGCGGATCCACAACGCTCGCGCTTGGCTCGTTTGTCACCGCGACGGCAACCGTAAAGCCCACCGCTTCCACATTCGGAAGCACGTCGGAATTTTCGACCAACAAAGAGGCGACCGCTCTCAACAGTCCTCCGCTGATCACATCGCATTCAGGCGTGGCGCTGGTCAACCTGAGCGTTGCTGAAGGCACCACAGCGGTAACTACGGTAACGGCAACCGACCCGGATCTCCCCGGCGACACGCTGACCTACTCACTGGCCGGCCCGGATGTTGGAGCCTTTACGCTGAGCGGCACCGGCGTGCTGGCTTTCAGCAGCCCACCCGACTTTGAATCTCCGGGCAGCAGCACGGGCAACAACACCTACGTTGTAACCGTGAGCGTGTTCGACTCGGCGTCAAACTGGGATCACCAGACCTTTGTCATCGACGTCACCGACCTGGCGCCGACGATCACGAGCTACGGTGGCGCGACAACGGTC
>CALHMG010000101.1 GCA_938034705.1 uncultured Gammaproteobacteria bacterium | reverse complement strand
TTCAGCCTGGAGCGCTTAACGGGCGTGCTTGTCGAGCCCGGACAGACGCCGCGCCGACATCCGGGTCCCAGACGGAACCCTGCAATCAACGAACTCGCCCCGCGACCGTAAACGCCCCGCCCCCTGCAACCGAAGACGTCCCTGAACTTTGAGTGGCGCCTGCCCCGAGCCTTTCGCGATCGCAAAAGCTGACTATATTGAAAGCATCCGGGTTCGCAGTGAACTCGTCGGAACCGAGGCGATCAGCAATGTCATCAGTCGAAGCGATCGAAACCAAATCGATCCTCGCGCGTGTAGGCAGTTTTATCTGGGGCGCGTTCTTTCTTCTCGTTTTCTTTGGCGGCTGGCTGGCCATTGCATTTTTTGCCGGCGGCGAAGGTGTCATTGACTATGTCAGAGCCAAAACCTGGGACGAAAACGTCTGCGATGTACGATCCGCAGAGATGGTCTTTCAGAACCACGGCACCAGCGCCACTCGCAAACAGATGTACCAGATCCAGACGACCTACACCTACGTCGTGGACGGCAAGGAGTTCTACGGGTCGAGGTACGGTCTCGATGACCGGGCGACCAGTGAGTTCAGACGACCGGCCAGAGCCGAGACCTATCTCAAGAACAATCCCCAGGTCACCTGCTACTACAATCCCCGCAACCCGTCAGAAGCGATTATCGATCGATCGTTTACCGGCAACCTCCTGATTGTTTTGTTTCCCCTCACGTTCGTCGTGTTGTTTGGCGGGCTCATGCTCATGAACATCAACAAAAAGCCCAAACCCGCCCGCCGCGCTCGCAGAGCCTGACCCGGCCCACCAGCGCTGTCCTCACGCGAGCAAATCAGCCTGCAGCGGTCGCCTCGATTTCGAACATGAGCGCCGGGATTGCAAGCCGGGTAACGCCGAGTAACGTCATGGGTGGCTTGACGTCTGCGGCGCCGAAGCGCGCACCAAGCACATCGAAGTGCTGCATAGCCTCATCGACGTCGGTCGCGTAGATGCGCAGCTGCGTGACGTCAGCCAGACTCATGTCTGCGGACTTCAGGACCGCCTCAAGGTTGTCGAGTGCAAGCGTGATCTGTCCGCGCATGTCGCCGGCGTGCTGGGGACTGCCGTCCGGGTCAACCGACGTCTGACCCGCGCATACCAGCTGCCGCTTCGCGCCCTCGATTATCTCTGCCTGGTGATAGCCAAAATTCAGGGACCATGACCATGGATTTACAGGTGTTCGCTTCATTATTTTGCTCCAGTTGATTGATCTGCCCGGGACACTCCGGGGAAATGTTTGGACGGCGCTTAACCGTTGAATCAACTGTGGCAGGGGCTACTGACAGCCCTGTGTCAGGAGGGATCGCCCGATGTGCCCCAATGGGTCACAAGCTGCCGGGAAAACCGCGAAAGTGCCTGTTTTATCGGCTCACCCGTGATCACCTCAACGTCATCCGTGAACTGCAGCAGCCACCTGGCCATATATTCGGGTACGGGGGTCAAAAACCTCATTTTGACGCCATCGGCCTGGCGTTCCTCGTCCACAAAGCCGAACAGGTAGCGCTGCTCACCGACAAATCGGGCGGTTTCGGGCCCAAACAGCAGCTCAACCTCCTCAAGCTGATCCCTTCCGGGCTGTTCGTTGAGGTACTGCTGCAGCGTGAGCCGGCTGTGACGGGCGAACTGCTCCGGCTGCAGCGTGCAGGCGGAGATCCGGTCGAGACGAAAATCCCGGTAGGCCTCACGCAGACGACACCATCCGATCAGGTGCCAGTGCCAGCTGTAATAAAACAGGCCAATGGGTTCGATCTGTCGTGTTGTGGTGGTGTTGCTCGTGACCGCGGTGTATTCGATTTCGATCACCTGCCGACGCACCAGAGCACTGCGGCATTCACGCAACCAGCGATCTGCGCTGCGTGCGATGGGTTTACCTGTAAGTGCACTGTGTTCTCCACCAACACTCTGATCGGATGATTCAGCAGCATCGGCGTGATCAAGCGCTGCCTGATCATCAATCGGGAACTGACTGCCTGTTGGCAACACCTCGATGTCGGCATCGAGTGAGCTCAGGTAGTCCTTGTCGGAGGTGTCGATGACGGCCCTGATCTTGTTCAGCGCGTGCTTGAAATCCTGCAGGGAGTTTTCGTCAAGACTCGACACCAGAAGCTTTTCGCCAAGCAGCAGCGATGCGGCTTCGTCGAGGGTGAAGCTGACGGGCGGCAGCCGATAACCCTGTTCGAGAAAATAACCAACGCCCGCCTCGGACCCGATGGGCACCCCGGCGTTTTCCAGCGTTCGGATGTCTCTGTATATCGTTCGTTCGGTGACGTCGAAATGTTCCGACAAAAACCGTGCGGTCACCACCGAACGGGTTTGCAGCAACAAAAGCAGTGACGTGACACGATCAAAGCGGTTCATCACCCCATCATAGTATTAATCGACGCCATCGTGCGCCTCGCCAGAAGCAATATTGCTGCAGATCCGTCGGCATCGGAACAGCTCGCGATGCCGCGCTTTGAAAAATGCCAGTATTCAGACCATCGAGGTCACTGATTATTGATCGGCAACTAAGAGGCAAACTGCACCATGACAGAATCAACATCGTTAAAGAGCGGTACACATCTTTATGAAGTCGAGTTTCGCGACTACCACCTCGAACGGCCGGGTTTTCGTGTCGCCGAACTACATCTGTCTTCATCACAACAGGTGCCGTGGCATTCACATACTCACATCAGCGACACGTTTTATGTGATGACGGGCGAAATGCGACTGTTTCTGCGTGACCCCAAGGAATCGATCACGCTTGCGCCCGGCCAAAGCTATTGTGTCGATGCCGGTCGCCCGCATCTTGTCACCAATGCCGGGAACGAGCTGTTGTCGTTTCTGATCATGCAGGGCGTTGGCGAGTATGACTACGTGCCTCTTGTTGCGCCCAAGCCATGAACGCGAACACGTATTTCCCCGGACCTCGGCATAACGACGCAGAACTCTAAACGTTGCGCCAGCGCCTTGCGCCGCTGGCATTGCACCGAAACCTGGTTCAGTTGGTGTTCTCGACAATATCCAGCACCAGACCCGCCGGATCGCGCACCATGAAGTGATTCTGTCCCCACGGCTCTTCGGTGTACGGGAAGTAGATTTCAAGCCCGTCCTCCCGGGCGGCCGCCAGCGCACTCTTGGCGCTACTGACTTCGAATGTAATCACCTGCCCGGCGGGCTGAGCCTTGGCATGCAGGAAGCCAGGCTGGCCGGCGAGATCGGGCAGCAGAAACCCGAGCTGCGCGCCATTGTCCGGATGCTGCAGGTGCAGATAAAACTCCGGTTCGAAAAACACGGCGTCAAACCCGAATACGTCACCGTAAAACGTCTTCAGCGCCTCGAGATTATCGGCAACGTACACCGGAAACAGGTGGTCGAACTTGATCATGGCAAATCTCCCTTCAGTGGATGAGCTGCCACGATAGGGATCACCTACTTCAATTGATTGTAGATTTCGGCCATGCGGCGAATATCCCCAGGCGTCATACCGGTCAGCGACCGCAGCTCCTTGACGCGATGTGCGTCATCAAAAAAGCCGTCCAGCGTGGCGCCGGACTCGGGAGAAACCAGGTCTTTCAGGGCCAGCTGCAGGCGTACAACACGCTGAATCTTCTTTGGCCCGTAGCCGAACATGTTGGTCAAAATGCGACGAAACTGTCGGTCGCTGAGGTCAAATCGTGCCGCAACCTCGGCGACGCCGGCGGTGCCCACGGTCTGCTGCATCGCCTCGATCAGATGGTCAACGCGAAGCGACTCGATCGGCTCATCGACCGACCGAAACGCATCGACACGGTCACCAAACTCGGCGTCCAGTATCGACTTGATCTGCGCCAGATCGTCGACTCCCTGAAGCGCACTGACCAGATCGGCAATGCCCAGCCGCTGAGTTGTGCTTTCGCCGTCTGCGATCTCGCGTAACTCAGGCAACGGCGTTTGGAAAAATCGTGACCATTGATCCAGCTGAAAACAGACGCCGACATAGTGCACCGGACCTTCGAGCTTGATACTGAAAGTTTCCGTAACGGGCAGGTACACGGTAGAAAAGTCCGACACGTTAGGCGACATCACAAGGTCAACGGCGTTGTCGGGAATTACGCTGAGCTCAACGGTGCCCGGCGCAATGGTGATGTGCCAGTAGTAGAAAATTCCGTGCTTCAGCGTGTCGGCAGGCTCAAGCAGATGGCACTGCACCCCTGAATTGTCGATGTGATAAAGCTGAATGGGTTTTTCAGGAGTCTGCTGCGCGCCAAACATCGAACGTTACTCCTCGCTATATGCCTGCGACATCACGCGCACACCAGCAGATCGAACATCGGTGAGACAAACCGGCAACACGCTGACGTCATCCATCGACCGGCTTCGCTGGCCATCCAACACACAGATGCAGTACGGGCGATATCCCATCGGGCAACGACAGCGCTTCGGCGGTTGCCGTGTCGTCAAATCCCGCGACCAGCACACCGGCCAATCCTGAACTGGTTGCCTGCAGCAGAACGTTTTGCGCGCTCGCACCGGCCTCAATGTAGACGTAACGCACGCCGCGTTCTCCTTTCGGCGGTTGATCCGCAAAAGCCCGAACGGGCGTCACAAAGTCCGCGCAGACACTGATGACGCACGGCGCCGCACCAACCCATGGTTGTTCATCGAGTGCAGCCGTCTCAAGCGCAGGTCTGATGTCGCGATCGTGAATAAGGCGCAACTCGCCACTGTCATGCTCAACTTCGTACAGCCCCGGCGTCATGGTGTCGACAGCGGCGGCCATGACAAAAAACCTCAGCGGATGAAGCGCGTGGGCAGACGGCGCCGTGCGATTGCCGCTGGCGTCGGTCTTGCCCTGGGCTGCCCAAATCAGATCGCGAAGGTCAGCCTCGGCTACCGGCCGTGAATCGAACTCGCGAACCGATCGCCTTTGTTCCACCGCGTTGCGCCAGGACCCGAGCTTTGTTTGTTCATTCATACGTCAGATACTGGCTTGCAGAGATACGACATGGCGATTCGTTCAAGTATAAGCCCATCAGGTCGCGACGTCCCGTAGGTTTGCGGGTCGGCAACCCAGGCCCGGTGTCGACCGCACAGAACACAAAACCGCCACCGAAACTCGACCACGCTGGTGTCATGCATCGACGATCCATCTCGGGAGCGGCGTGTTCGATAGGCCGGGCGCAAGCACACTTTCGACTGCAGGTTTGGACTTGTGATGACGCTTGTCGCTATAGTCGCGCAGCGCCGATTCTTTAAAACGAATCGGCTGATCAATTGTTCGAGATCGACACGCTCAGTCAGTTTCAACGCCATGTAACGACAACCTCATGGTTCTGCGCTTTCGCCCTCGCCTGCCGCGTAGACAACGAATGAAAAACCGCACCCTGCTGACCTGGTTCTCGCTCGGACATTTCGCCAACGACTGGCCGATCTGTGCGCTGTGGCTCATCGTGCCCACGGCCGGTATCGCGATGGATCTGTCACCGGCGGAGGTCGGGTTGCTCTTTACGATCTTCAGCGTGGGTGGCGCACTCGCCTATCTGCCAGCGGGCATCGTGGCCGATCACGTGTCTAATCGCGGAAGGCTACTGGTTGCGACGTTCTGCTGGGTCAGCGTGGGCTACGTTCTGGCTTCCATGGCACCGGGGTTCTGGAGCCTGGCGCTGCTGCTCGCGATCGCCGGAATGGGCGACGCCGCCTGGCACCCGATCGCGGCGGGCGTGCTGACCCGCGAGAACAAGGAGCGACGCGCTCACGTGCTTGGCATACACGCCATCGGTGGCTCGCTGGCCGAAGTGCTGTCGCCGCTCGCGGTTGGCTTTCTCCTTGCCTGGGTCGATTGGCGCACCGCGCTGGTCATCTCCGTGCTGCCAACCGTGCTCATCGGGATCTGTTTTATCTGGGTGGTACGCGCGGTACCGAACGTGGAGAAGAAAACCGTCAGCACACAGTCGCTGATCGGTCTTCTGAACAGCTGGCGACGAGGCAACGGTCTGCGCATGGCGTTGATGATCTGCCTGTACAACATGGCGCTGATGGCGCTTCTGAGCATGATCCCGCTGTATCTCGCCGACGCACATCAGTTCGGACCGAAAGCAGCCGGGATTACTTTTTCGGCAATGCTGATTCTTGGCGCGCTGGCGCAGCCGTGGATAGGAAAGCTTTCGGATTCGATCGGACGCCGCCCTGTGGTGGTAGCCGGCAACATCACCGCCGCCCTGGCAAGCGCCGTCATCATTTTTCAGCCACCGCTCTGGATCATGATTACAGGCATGATCATCGCGGTCGCGTGCATGAGTGCGATCAGAGCGGCCGTACTGGCTGGCGCGGTTGACCACACGGATCATAGCGAAGGCACGACCCTCGGACTTGCTTTCGCGCTGATGGACGGCGTCGGCGCGCTCGGCGCGGTGCTCGCGGGCGTTGCCGCGGGATTCTCCTGGCCCCACATGTTCGCGCTCGCCGCGACATTTTCACTCGGCGCAGCCGCACTGGGCTACGTCACGATCTTTACAAGACGAACAGCGTCAGCGACGCCCTGACTCGATCCGGGGGACGGGCGCGCTCTCGACACTCGGATAGCGGCATCAGCCGGCAACCGGACGCAAGGCTCGCGATTCGTTCAGCGCTTGTCCTGAATGAAGCCAAGATCCTCGAGTACAAATTTTCTGATCGTGTGGTTCTCGAGATCGTATTCCCGGCGCGTTCCCTGCAGTGCGAAGCCCTTCGCATACAGGTGCAGGTGAAGTAAAGGCGCGTCAGCAACGGCGTGAATTGAGTGAATACCATCCGGCAAAATCGAAATTGCAGTGCCGGGTTTGACAATGATTGTTCCCGCCTGTGCTATCCACGGCTCGTCACCGTCCGCAGGATCTGTCTCAACGTAGACGCGATGCTCTTCTTCACCCGATACCGCGGCGACGATGGCCCACGCGCCGCCATGGTTGTGAGGCCGCGACTGCTGACCGGGCAAACTTGAATTGACATAAAGCGCGCAGCTGCCGTCGGGTTCTTCATGAATGAGATCGGTACGTTCTATCAACTCCGGACTCGGAATCGGGAAATCTGAATACGGGAACAGCTCCGACTGCGACGCAAGCTCCATCAGCCTGCCCTTCGCGAGCGTCAATGAGTCAACGGAAACATCTGTATCGACCATTTGCTTGATATCGGCAATGGCCTCGCGAACCGCGGCTCTTCTTTTTTCAATCATCGTGCAGACCTCCCAACAGGTGCATCGGCTTGGTTGTCGCATCCAGCGTAGGTGAGCTAAGCTATAAAATAAATTGAATATAAATCATCTCTGCCATGCATAAATTCAATACCTCGATGCCCAACAGTGATCTGCTGAAAACGTTCTGTGTGGTTGCCAGTGCGGGCAATATCACGAAGGCAAGCGTCCTTTTGGCACGTACGCAATCGGCGATCAGCCTTCAGATCAAGCGGCTGGAAGAGCGTCTGGACACCACGTTGTTTCAGCGGCATGCGCGAGGAATCGTGCTGACCGAAGACGGACGGCGACTGCTCCCGGAAGCAGAAAAAGCCCTTCATGGACTGGAGAACATCGGCAGGCTGTTTCAGTCGCCGCTCACCGGCCGCATACGCGTTGGCATCCCCGACGACTACAACGAAACAATCCTGGAAAACGCGCTGGCCGAATTCAGTCGCGAGCACGAGGGTGTTGAAGTGTTCGTCAAGTCGGGCTGCACGGCGATGTACCCGAAGTCGATCGAAGAAGACGAACTCGACATCGCCATCTATACCGCAGGCCTGGATACGCGCGCCGATGCGTTCTTCGAAGAGCCCACGGCGTGGGTCGCCGCAACGGACTACAAAGTCGACAGCAGTCGCCCTGTACCACTGGCCGTATTCGATCGAAATTGCTGGTGGCGCACGGCGGCGTCCGACGCGCTCGACGCGTCTGGCCGTGAATGGCGAACCGCTTATCTCAGCGACAGCTTCACCAGCATCAAAGCCGCCATTCGATCCGGCTTCGCGATAGGCGCCCTGGCGAAAAGCGCCGTGGACCCGGGCATGCGTTTACTCGGCGCAAAAGAAGGATTGCCGAGCCTGCCGCCGTCGTCTCTTCGCATTTTGCGCAAGGATGACCACAACACGCTGCTGGTTGACGCGATGGAACACGCACTGGTTAGCGCTATGTAGTGACGCGAGGCCGCGGCCCGGTCGAATCCGATCGCATGCGCCAAATTGGGGTTGCCTCGGATCGCGGTTAGGTCGGTGACCGCATTATCGACAAACATCAAATCGCCCGCTCGGGGCGCTTCGCCCTACTCAACGCCGAGGATTTTCTTTCTGCCAAGCGCCCAGTTACGCAGTATCTGATCCACGGCCAGACCGAGAAACGCCACGCACAGGCCCAGCACGATACCAATTCCCGTGCCTTCGGGATCCGAGATCGCTTTGAGGATTAACTGGCCAAGATCGGTGGTGCCGATAAACGCACCGATGATCACCATCACCAGCGCGAAGATTACGGTCTGGTTAATGCCCAGCATGATGTGGGGAAACGCGATGGGCAGTTCGATATTCCACCATCGCTGAAACCGGTTTACGCCCATCATGGAGCCCGTTTCGTGCAGCACCTCGGGCACGCCGCGAAGGCCTTCAATAGTAAAGCGGATTGCCGGCACCATGGCGTAGGCGACGGCCGCGATGATGACAGAAGTATCGGTGATACCGAACAACAGGATAACGGGGATCAGATAGATAAACGATGGGAAGGTCTGAAAGAAGTCACAGGTCAACAGCGCGAACTTACTCGCGAGTCGATTCTGGGCGCACAGCGTTCCAATGGTAATCCCCAGCGTCGCCGATATGATGACTGAGAAAGTTGTCATGTAGGCCGTAATCAGCGCACGGTCCCAGTACTCGGTCAGGGCGATAAACAAAAGGAAGCCACCGACAATCAGCGCCGAACGAACGCCTGAGAGAATATAGGCAGTGCCCATCATCAAAAGGAATGTCGCAACGACAGGCATACCCAGATACGCCTCTTTCATCGGCACGAGAACGTCCACGATGAGCCACTCGTTGAACGTTTTAAATGATTGGAAAAAGGTATCCCAGATCCAGTCAACGGCCGCCTGCCATATCGGCGCGGTCGTGATGCCCTTGTTGTGCGGCACGATATCGAAGTAGTTGAAATCCTTTTCGAATACGGACCTGCCGATCCACGACAGCGCGACGCCGACGATCAACGCCAGCAAGCCAAGCAGAAGAAACTTGTTGCGCTGTACAAAAGTTGGATTCGAAAAATAGTCAGTCTGTTTGTTTGCCCAGGCGAGTGACATCTTGTCGAGCACAACGGCGATCAGCACGATGCACAGACCGATCTCAAGGCCCGTTCCCACCTTGAGGGAATTCAGGGCAATCATCAGATTAGCGCCAAGACCCTGAGCACCAATAAATGATGCAATCACCGTCATCGACAGACACTGCATAACCACCTGGTTGACGCCGATGAGAATGTCGCGACGCGCGGAAGGCAGCAGCACTTTCATCATGAGCTGAGTACCACTGCACCCGCTCATCTGGCCAGCATCGACGATCTCTGGCGATACGCCTTTGAGACCCAGCAAGGTGAGTCGAACCATGGATGGGGTGGCATAGATGATCGTCGCAATTGCGCCCGCATGGTCGCCGACGCCAAACAACACAATGACGGGTATCAGAAACGAATATTGAGGCATCGTCTGCGCGACGTTGAGGATCGGCTGAAGAATCGCCTCGAACCATTTGCTTCGATAGCCCCACACACCCAGGACGATCCCGAGAATGATCGATACCGGAGCCGCAAACAGCACAAACGAAAGTGTCTGCATCGACGGCGCCCATTGGCCGAAAACACCGATGTAGATCGTTGCAACGGCCGCCAACAGCGCGAGGCCTTTGCCCTGGAGTTTGTACGCCAGCAAAATCGTCCACGCTGACACGACCGTCCACGGGAGCGACGGCCACTCCAGCCACTCTCGCTCGTCCATGAACGTTCGACTGGTTAACGCGGTGAGGGTCTTCTCGCCACCGAGGATCAGCTCGCGAATGAACGTAATGGAGGTCTGAATCCATCCGGACAGAGCCCGCGTAATCTCCCGGAATAGAGCGTGTTGTTCGTATTCGTCAATACTTTCGTCATACACCTGGATCGGAAACCACTCGAACATGAGATTGTTCGCGAAGGTGTTGATTAAGGATGGTATCTCCTTGAGCAACGGCGGCAGGCGCCACAACCAGTTGGAGTCGGATTCGGCAATCGCAAAGTACAGAATGAAGAACACCACGAGTAAGGCGGCAAACTTTACGGGCGTTGCAAGATTGTCGAATCTGGAAATCATGAGGCGTTCATCAATCGGAGCTTAAACCTCGGCATCCGGCGTACCCCTGTCCCCGTAAAGCACGTTGATGACATGGGAAGCGTGCAAGGTGCCGACAAGGTTCTGATTACTATCCACCACACCAACGGGCGCAGATTGCCCGAGGATTGATTCTGCGACCGTCTCAATGATCGCGTCTTTTGACACACGCAGGTCACCCAGCGCTTCAGTGTTGTCGAAGGGATCCATGACGGATTCAATTTTCAGCACTTTCTCTTTCGGTACATCCTCGGTGAACTTGCGCACGTACTCCGTGGCAGGGTTCATGACGATGTTAGCCGGTGTATCCAGCTGCTCGATCACACCCTCTTTCATGATCGCAATCCGGTCGGCGAGTCGAAGCGCCTCGTCAAAGTCATGGGTGACAAAGAGCACCGTCTTGCCGAGTGCCGCTCGCAGGCGAATGAACTCATCCTGCATCTCTTTGCGGATCAGCGGGTCAAGCGCCGAAAATGGCTCATCCAGAAACCA
>CALHMG010000100.1 GCA_938034705.1 uncultured Gammaproteobacteria bacterium | reverse complement strand
AACGTGAATACGCCGCCACCTGCTTGAGCGGACGCCGCGAGCTGACAAAAAAAGAGCCCTCGCGGGCTCTTTTTTTGGCCGGTCGATCTCGATCGACTCATGCAGGCTTGTGTATCACGCCCCCCAGGGCTTGATGGCCTCTTTAAGCTTTTCGTAACCCTGCAGAAAGCCCGGACGTTCGCCCGAGTACACTTCGTCGAATGCGGCGAGAGCGTTGTCCAGCCATGCGTGCAGTTCTTTGTTGTCAGGGTTCGCGTCCTTGTAAGCGTCGCGAATCAGGACAAAATGAATGCGTGGGTCATAGGGCTTCTTGGTACCACCCATGGACTCGTCACCGTCAAGCAGTCGCAGCAACATCGCGTCGGCTGAGCCAAGCGTTTGCTCATGGATCGGTGGGCCAGACATGCGATGCATGACCGAAGTCATGTCGCGACCGTTGCCGGTGGTGTATCCCATCTCGTCCCAGAGGTTGCGCATGCTGTTGTCCGAGCCAACATGCTTGAGCACACGGTCGCCGAACGCCCGCAGAGGGTCTGAAACGTCTGCCAGCAAATCGGTCAGACGGTCTCCGTCGAGATCGGTTGCGATCACAATTGAGTCGTTCTGCTCAATAAGGTCCCACAGCAGGATGCCGTAGTTGGTGTCGGAAATGTGCTGCTCAATATGGCCGGACCAGTTTTCCATACCTTCCTTAAAGTTGTCCGGTAACAGCGCAATAATGCGATCAACGCGCTCCTTGTGTTCGACATAGCCGTCGACGGCGTACTTGCGGCCGATTGTAAATTTGGTGTCCTGCAGCAACCAGGACAGCAGTCCGGCGTTGATGCCGTCTTCCATGGCCTGGGTAGGCTTGTAGGCAACCCGGCCAATTTTCTTTGTTTCGTTGACCATGGACAGAAATCGACGGACCGCGTACGCCATCTGTATGCCGGGTGTGTTCATCTCTGAATGGATGATGCCGGTCTTGGCGTCGACGTCGAACTTTGCCTTGTCCTGTGAGTAAGGAAGGCAGGGCATGCAGCGTACGACCGTGATCGGTCCGTAAGGTCTGACGTTGCAGTACACGCCAGCCTGGGTACGAAGCGGGGCGTTACCCGATTTGCCCATGACAACGACACGCTCGCCGTTGCCGTCGTTAACGTAGGCGTCACCGGCCGTTGACCATTTGATCGACGTGCACGGCATGTTGCCGAACCATGAGAGCGGCTCCAGCTTTTTGTCATGTCGAATCTGGGACCACATTGGCACCGCATAGTAGGGCAGGCCAAGAACATCGATAGCCGCCACGGTGCCGAGCAGCGCGTAGGCGTCGGTGAGACTGTGCGCCACGGGCTCGATCTTGCCGTCATGGTTGCCGCCTTTCCACACGATCGCATCGGGGTAGCCATCGGGGCGGACATCGGCGGGTTCGTACAGCGCTTCGAGAGTGCCCAGCAGGTCGCCTCCATCGGCTTCCGTGCGGGCAATATTCATCAGGTCGAGCATGGTAGTCCTCAAACAATCATCATCTAAAGGTGGAAATCATCGCCGGTGGGCGAAAAATCTGGGCGCAAGGATACCACCGGGGCTCGCTTTGGAGACATTGCGATGTTTCAACGCCTGTCCGAAAGTCGCGGATATCGCCCTGTCCGCAGCGCTGGTCAGCGATGCGACGGAAATTGGTTTGGCAGATGGGACAGCCGGCGGCAGCGCGGTCGCAAAGGACAGCGCTGCCGGGGAACTACAGGCGGATCAACGCGGTATAGATTGTGCTGATTCGCTGCTTCACTTCGCCCGAAAGACTGCAGTCTTTGATCGAGCGAAACCAGGCCCAGCGAGACGATTCACAGTTACCGACGAAGTAGTAGAGCTTGAAAAGCTTGAACAGTGCCGAGATGCGCTGCTCACGTTCGAGCAACGTTGCGATACGACCAAGCTTTTGAATGATGCGCTGGCGGTGCCACGACGAGACAAAATCATCATCGTCCGCGCCTTCGACGAGAGCGATCAGGTCATTCACCTGATTGACGAGATCTGCATATCCGCCGCTGCCCGGATCAGGCTCATTCACGGTGACCGTGACGGTGTCCTGGCCGATATCCTCGCCGTCGAACACCTCGAGACGCAGCGTGTACGAGCCGACAACATCGGGCGTAAACGACGCGACGGCGCTGGCGGCGTCAACCAGTGACGAGGTATCAATGCTGCTCGCGGCAGGCGCGTCTGAAACGGTCCACGTGTAGGTGAGCGAATCAGGCGACTGATCGGCATCGCTGCTGCCGCTGCCGTCGACACTCGCACTGTTGCCCAGGGTGACGACAGCGTCGCTTCCGGCATCTGCGACGGGTGCGATGTTGGGTGCCACTGCGGTCACACGAATCCGTGCGGGTTCGCTGGAGCGCGTGCCCGCACTGACGACCAGCTCAAGCACATATTCCCCGGCGACGGTCGGCGTGATGCTGGCAATGGCCTGATCAGAGTTAACGATGTCGGCCGTGGAGAGTGACGAGCCATCGGGTTGCGAGACGAGCGTCCAGCTGTAGCCCAGCGTCTCTCCGGCGGGGTCGCTGGATGCGGTACCGTCAGCGGCAATCGCCTCATTGATCAACCCGGACACGTCGTCTCCAACCGCGGCAACCGGCAGAGGCTGCACGGTGATGGAGACGTTCGCCGAATCCGTTGCGCCGGCGTCGTCAACGATCGTGTAGCTGAAGGAATCGGGTCCGGTGTACGTTGCGTTCGGCGTGTACAGAAGTCCGGCGCTGGTCTCCTGGACGGTGCCGTTGGCGGCCGGTGCAATATTCGCGATGGATATGATGTCGCCATCTGAATCCTGGTCATTGGCGAGTACGTTGATCACCACACTCTCGTCGATCGTGACTACGGCTACATCGTCATTGGCCACCGGGGCATTGTTGGGCTCGATCTGCTCGAGGGTAATGAGCTGAAAAACCGTTGATGAGTTACCAGAGCTGTCCTCGCAGGTCCACGCGACTTCGGTCGGCCCAAAGTCAAACACGTCAGGGCCTGAATAGGTTACGGATGCCGAACCCGAGTTGTCGGTAGCCGTCGCCGTGCCTGTCTCGACCGCGGTGGGCGCCGTCGACTGGATCAGCAGATCTGCAGGCGCGACGCAGACCGGGTCGGTGGTGTCGACAATGGTGACCGTCTGGTTCGCGCTGCCGGTATTGCCCGCGGCGTCCGTCGCCGTCCAGACGACAACGGTCTGTCCGAGCGCAAAGGGTCCGACATTGTCGGGTTCTGGAACCAGAACGCCGTCAACGTTGTCCGAGGCAGTGGCGGTACCGAGATCCACCGGTGTCGCGGCAGCGGTCGCCTCGGTAGAGATGTTTGCGGGTGCGGTTACCACAGGATCAACGGTATCGGTCGGCAGGACCGTGACAAGAAACTCGACCGGCGTGACGTCTTCAATGCTGCTGCCCGAGGCGTTTACGGACACGACCGCAAAGTACCAGGTGCCTGTCTGCGTGACGGGGGCCTGCGCCTCATGGGTGCCAAAAGGCACGCTGGGCGTAAGCAGTTCAACATCGGGATCAGTAATGTTCGTGAACGGCGTCTGGGAACCGTAGATGGCGTAGTGGTCCACCAGGGTGACCTCAACCAGACGAAACGGGTCTACGGGATCCCAGGCAATGATCGGTCCGGTTTCAGGTTCTGAGACGCTGACGTTTTCGGGGTTGGGCATCAACGTCACCGCGCTGATGTCGGCATCCTGCGCTTGATCCGTGCCGTCTTCGTTCAGAGCGACAACGCGACCTTCGTATCGCATTCTCGGATCAAGTCCGGTGAACGTGTAGGTTGTGGCATTTGCCGGCAGCTCGGCCGAAAGCGTTGAGGGGCCACCGGGTTCTACGCTTGTCAGCGCTATACCGGCGATGTTGTTGCCACTGTCGCCAAGGTTGCGCCAGACCCACTGCTCGCCGGTGCCATCGGGCTCGCCGGTGCGGGTTTCGATAACGCCGAGTTCACGACGATAAAGCACAGATGACGCGTTGTTGGCGGTTGCCAGCAACCAGCCGTTGGGATCTGTGACCATTGCCTTGCCAAGGAAGTCGCGCACGGTTGCGCGTATGGCGTTGCCGCTGTTGTTGAGAGCGACATACTGAGCCTGCAGCGGATTCGTTTGAGCAGGGCCGCTCGCGATTCCCGAATCGGCATCGATGCTCAGAAGGTCGGGTGAATCGTTGATCGGGTCGACGGTGCCGAAATTGGAAAGAACCTGGATTTCTCCACCGGTGCCGCGGGCGACGCCCCAGACATCGGTGAGGAATGCGCTACCGCCGGGCCGTGACGGCAGCAGTGTGTTGAGCACGGTGCCGGTACTCGCCGGGTCGGCCGGCCCCGCCAGCTCGAGTACACCATTGAGTGGTGCGTTAACAACGTCAGGGCTCGAGATGCTGGCAAAAAAGCTGCCGCGATCGGCGTCCCACATCAGGTCGCGAACGTTCGCAAAGGCATCGCCATTGGCAGCGCGAATCGGGTAGCTGTCGATGACGTCGCCCGTCTCGACATTGATCTGAACAAGATAGGACTGGATCTCTGAGAGGATGCAGGCATCGAACACGCCGCAGAAATAATTGTCCGCGGCGGTGGAGACAACACCCCAGAGTGCGCCATCGGAATCAAACGCAAGCCCCTTGATGCCGTAGACATCTGAACTGATGCTGATGCTGAAGCCGTCCGTGGGGTTTCCAATCGATGTCAGTCCGCCCGGGGTCGGGCTCTGACGCGACTGCCTGATCAGCTCGCCTGTAGGTTCAAACAACCTCAGGTCATCCGCCGCGCCCAGCTGTTCAGGGTCGAGACGCGCCAGGGTCCCGGGCGCAAGTAGATTCGGGATGGGTCCGAAGTCATGACCTGACGCGTTCGTGTCGTCGATACCCACGAACACCCTGGGTTCGGTAGGCGTGAGTTCGATGCGGAATCCGGCGATGCCAACGGTGTCGTCGACCGTCCAGTTGATTTCGACCGAGGTATCGGTTGCGTTACCGGTAGTGGCTGACGTCACCGCGGCAAAGGACGACACGGGCAGGGTGACTGCACTGATCAGCGTGGCGATCAGGGTAGCGTTGGTTGACTGGCGGAGCGTATACAACAGACTGTCCTCGGTATTCGCGTTCGCGAAGCTGTCACGAAACTGGGCCCGCGCACTGCTTCCGGATTTGTCTCCGGGATCGCAGAAAATGCGCGGTTTCTGCCCGATTTATTCGGGTTACCGGTCGTTGCCGCCACAAAGCTTCCGATAAAACCCGAATGGGTTAGGTCTATTTGTATTGTTCGTGCTCCACAACCGACCGTCAATGCAGGGACGATGGACTGCAGGCGCTGGGAGATCGTCCTATGCCTTGGAGCGTTCGAAAGTCAGTCGACCATCGTAGTGATGCTGCGGATGACACGCCGGCAACGGCCACAAATGCCCCGCAGGGGAACTGACTGTCGAGGTTTGAATCCTGGATCCATCAGATGAACAGTCTGTGAACGGTAACTGTACCGACGGTTGTGGAACTTTGGTTTTGCGTCCGCCGCAATCCAATCAGAGACAAGACCCGGCGCATGTAGCGGCGCATGTAGCGGCGCACTTAGCGGCGCAAGACGCGTGTCGTTGCATCGCGATCGCCAAGCGCAGGGCAACCTAATTACGTTTCAGTCCGTTCTGTTGCGTGTGGCAGGCGTCAGGCAAACACGGCCAGGCCGCCGTAGACCACCACGGCCGCTGTGATCGCTGTGCCCACCACGAACCAGAATTCCTTGAATTCAAATGGCGGGGGCGTCAGCGCGCTCGGCCATTTCAGCCGGCCAGTGAGCATTGGCGCGAGCAGATTTTGTCCGCCCCAGAAACGATATGCGGCGATAGCCAGCGGGTGCAGCACGATCAGGGCTCCAAGGATTCGCCAGTTGGTGTGGTGGATACTGTTCATCCAGTCGGCCAGTGACTCAGTCGCCGTCTTGTAAAGCGGGCCTTCAAGAAAAATGTCATCACTGACATACAGTCCTGAAAACGCCTGCAGTCCGGTCAGCAACAGCATGGCGATAACGACGTAGCCCCCAAGGGCATTGTGTCCCGCTTCTGGCGGCAGCTTGCGGGCGAGAAATTCGCGCAGGTGTTCCAGAGCGGCGCCGGGGCCCTGCAGAAAGCTGCCGAAGCGGGCGGGCGTGCTGCCGATAAACCCCCAGATGATTCTGAAGACAATCAGTGCGAGCACGGCCTGACCGACTTTGACGTGTTGTTCCATCAGGTTGCCGGTGTAGCCGGAATAAAACATGAAGCTCACGCTCGCGGCGAGACTCCAGTGGAACAACCGAATGGGCCAGTCCCAGAGTTTGATCGAATTTGAAGTCTGTCGCCTGCTCATGGCACGAAGGTTATCACTCGCATTGCCGTATCTCGATGGCAAAGGTTAATCGTTCTGGTTTCTGGAATCGTCAGGCGTGTAGCCTCGTCAGAAAATCTTCTGCGGTTTTGACATGTCGATCGCGTTTTTCGGCGTCGAATCTTTCGGCAGTTTTGACCATCATCGCCCAGCGAGGGTTTTTGCCAAGACTGCTGGCGTGTTTGATGATCCATCGCCAGTAGAGCGCGTCCCAGATGTCACACCATTCTCCTTTGGGGTAGTGGCTCATTTTACGAACATAGTTGGAACCGGAAAAATAGGGCTTGGTGGTGATCAGGCCGCCGTCCGCGTTCTGACTCATCGAATAGACATTGGGCACCATCACC
>CALHMG010000099.1 GCA_938034705.1 uncultured Gammaproteobacteria bacterium | reverse complement strand
CCCGTTTCTGGTGAGACACTTGCCGATCCAGCAAGACGTGCGACGCTGATCGAACGGCTGGTCGCCATGGGCGAGCGGCGACCGATGATTGAGTTTGATCTGGATCAGCTCGCGATTGACGGCTCGGCTCGATTCGATCTTGAATTACCCGATCAGCTCACCGCGGCGGGTCTGCCTTTTGTGCTTAGTACTAGCGGAGGTGGGCGAACAGGCACCGGAGTGATTTCGTTGTGTCGACCTGCTTTTCTGAAGCTGTCTCCGGATATTGGTCGGCTTTTTGGGTCCTCTGACGAGCGGTCGGCCGAGGCTACGCGTGATTTTGTCACGCAAATTTCGACGAGTCTGAAGTCCACCCGGATACCCATCATGCTCGACGGTGTCGACACCAGGGCCACCTGGGATGAGGCAAAAGCGGCCGGAATAGCGGCGGCGTTGGGACATTTTCCCGGAATTGCGACCAGCAGTCTGCCAGCCCGGTAATTGCCAGCGGTCTATTTGTCTGCACACGCCCGTGATTGCGGGCGCGCGAGCGTCGGGTGTGAACCACTACCTGAGCAGCGACTCGCTTAATTCTGTCTACACTGAGTGTATGAGAAAACGCCAATTTTGGCGGGATTCACTGCCGCCGAGGTTGCCTGTTTTAGGCGCCTCGCTGTCGGTATTGGTCAACGGTTAGGACAGATGCGCTCGGGTCGAGAAGCGCAGTACAGGTGTTGTGCGATGAAACTAAAAATGATGTTCGCAGGTGTGATGCTCAGCGTCGGAGTCAGTTCGACTTCAATGGCAGCTGTCCAGGACGATCACTATCTGCAGCACAGTGACGATCAGTTCACTCGCATTGAGATTGATCCACGAATCTATAACGAGATTCGAACGTTTATTCAGCAGGGCATGCCTCCGGCATCTGTGATGCTGCACGGAGTCAGTCTCGGGGTGCCAATCGACGACGTCGTTGAGATGTGCACGCGGGCCGACGGCTCCCGCGCTCAATTGTTTTATGACACAGCTATCAGTCTGCTGCCATCGTTGCCAGGCTGGGCGTGCAGGTCGTCACGAACGTCCGCCGGTCGCCACGCACGCAATTTTAACGCGGAGTCGCTCGGTCCCGCGCCATCTGTGAGCGAAGTGGCATCTCGATATTTCGATTCAGATGCGCGTCTGACGCCGTTCCCGGACTGGGAGTCTGGAGCGAGTCACATGAACGCATCAACTCAAGAGCTGCTGTCCATGCTCGACGAGCAGGCATTCTGGTACCAGCCAGGTAACGCTACGAGTGTGGTCAATCAGTCGTTCGATCCCAAGCGACCGGTTTTCGTTTCGCTTTATCAGGATCGGGACCAGGCGGTAATCGACAGCGACCCCGGTCTTATTCGTGCGGCCGCCGCGGCCGGTTTGCCAACCATGCCGGTGGTCTTCATTTACAACGAAGAATTTCAGCGTCCAATCAGTCGTTTTGGTGACAAGGTCTCATTGCGTGACGTTGCCGATGAGTTCTTCTCGCGCGGGCATGAGGTCACACCCGTTCCCGAGTGGAAGTCGGGCGATTACCACATGAAGGCGGAAGCCGACGAGATCCGCGACATGTTCGATATACCGTCTCGCGATCAGATTGATCCGGCTCGCTGGGCCGATATTGAAGCCGACTTGCGTGTGAACGGATTCAGAAAGCCCCTGATGATCACGATGCTCAGAGATGGCGAAAGGATGTGGGTGGATCAGCCTGAGCGCGCGGCAGTCGCGGCGGAGCTCGGCATGAGCGAAATGCCGGTGGTCTATTACTACCACGGCTTTGATCGAATGGCGTGCGGCGTGGAGGCCACTTCCTGTCAGGACATGATTTGTGATGCCGCAATGGCGGGTGGCGCGAGTTCGTCGGTGTGTCAGCGCGCAAGCGGTGAGCAACGTCATCGCAAGAGTTTTGGCTTCATCGGAACTCGTATTGGTAGCAAAGGTGGCGCTCCGGGTGTGAACTGCGAGGACGCGAAGGCTCGCGAGAACGATCCCGCGTGTTCCGGGACAGACGTTCCCCCCGAGACGCCACAAACACCCAGAACGCCGAGTACATCGAGCAGTTTTTAAGCAACGGCGCGACATAGCGAACAACTAGCGAGGACTAAGGATGGTCAACTCGAAAAATTCAAAGCGTTTGAGCGCAGGTCGAGACTTGCGTCTTTCCGGTCGTCGATTGGCCGGCGTCTCTGGCGTGTCAGGTGCAACATGGGCTCGGGGTGCTTTGTGCGTGCCTGCCGCTACTGTCGCGTCGATTGTGGCAATGTTCGGGGTGACGGCTACGGTGACGGCTCAGCAGAACAACAGTTCCTACGGCTTGCCGCCATCGTCGGCAACCCAGCGGACGCTTTCACCGCCAGAAGAAATTGACGGACGTATTCTGCCGGGTTTCTATCCGGGCATCAGCATTATCGCAACGCGACACAGCAACGCTCGCAGGGTGACTTCACCAGAAGAATCCGATACCGAGATCAGCGTGTCTCCGGAACTTGTGTATCGCGCCAAATTTGGTGCGAACAACCACCTGGAACTGGGTTATACAGCTACAGCAAATCAATTCAGCAATTTCAGTGATGAAGACACCGACGCGCAAGGTCTGAGCGCCGCGGTACAGCTGAACATTGGTCGCAACGCGGCAGTGGATCTGCGAGCAGGCTACAACGAAGGTAGTGAGGCGCGGGGCTCATCGGCTGCGCGTGCGGGCAACGACGCCGCAGCGGTTCCCGACGAATACAAGGAGCAGATTCTGTCCGTAGACGGGCGGCTTGGTAATAGCGAAGACAGGCTCCAGTTTGGAGTCGGGGCATCTGCGCAGGATCTGGAGTACACCAACAACAACCAGAGCTCGAGAGACCGCGACAACACATCGGTGTATGGGCGTGTGACTTACAACGTCAGCCCGTTGACATCGGTTCTCGCGGAGATCAGGCAGACCGATGTCGACTACATCGAGGACTCAAATCCGCGAGACAGCCAGGAGCGCACGCTCACCGTTGGCGCTAACTGGCAGCCAACTGAGCTCACCGGGTTTCAGTTTCGGGTCGGAAAAACCCAAAAAGATTTCGATAACGAGTCGCTTCAGGACTTTGACGGTACCAACTATCTAGGACGCGTGACGTGGGAGCCTACAGCGTTCACTACCGTATCCGCGTACGCGTCGCGCGCTGTTGAAGAATCGAGTGACTCCGCTGCGAGTTTCTTCGTCAGTGACCTGATTGGTGTCACCGTGAACCACGGGCTGAGCGAGCGACTCAATTTGCTGGGTTACTACAACAAGACTGAAGACGACTTCAGCAACGGTCGACTTGATGACGTCAAAGATTATGGCGTTGGTCTTGACTACGCCATGCGTGAATGGCTTTCGCTCAATGCGCGCATAGGTCGAGTAAAACGAACATCTAATGAAGCAGATGTACCCTTTGAGGACACGTTTGTATCCCTGGGGATTTCTGCCAAACGAAAAGAGCCGACCAGAAAGTAACGGCGAAGTCTTTGGAGAAAATCTGGGTGACGCTGCTCGCAGCGTTTCCGTCGAAACAGTAGGCCGCGGGGGCGGGTGTGTTTCGAGAGTTGTAGAGGAAGTACAAAATGAACAAGGTGATAACTAAAATTGTAGCTCTGGTAGCGTTGGCTCTCGTTGGATCCACAACGGCGTCAGCGAGTGGTATCGAGGGCTATCGTATCGCTGCGGGGGACGTACTTTCGATTTCGGTGTTTGGTGAACCGGAGCTGAGTATGGATCGCGTCAGGGTGCCGACTAATGGCGTTCTTTCGTATCCGTTGATAGGCAATATCTCAGTGCATCAGGCTACGGCGAACGAGCTCGAATCCGGGATTGCGCGTCGACTTGACGGGGGCTATCTCCGTGACCCGCAGGTGACGGTAACAATTCTCGAGTACCGACCGTTTTTTGTGCACGGTGGCGTTTTTCAGGGCGGTCAGCAGCCTTATGCCGAAGGAATGACGGTTGAGAAAGCGATCGCAATCGCGGGCGGATTGACCGAAGACGGGCTTGATGATCAGGTAACGCTGCGGCGAGAAAGCGGGGAAGAGATCGCGAACGTCAGTCTCAAAGCAACGGTTCTCCCCGGGGATATTCTGCGGATTCCCGTACGCGAAAAAATCGAACCGTTACCGGGCACACCGGGCGGTGCACCCGTGGCCGAAAAACCAAAGCTTTATCTGTATTTCACCGGGCAGGTGCGTTCTCCGGGAAGTTACGAATACCGAGAGGGCATGAGCGTTCGTCAGGCGCTGGCGCTCGCAGGCGGTATGACCGGACGTGGTTCCAAGCGCAAGGTGACGATCACGCGTGAGCCCGTCGAGATTGAGCAGGACGTAGATGTGCTCCGAGGCGTTGACCTGTCTGAAAAAGTTAAGCCAGGCGACGTTATCGATGTAGGGGCCAAGCTGTTCTGATGGCCAAAAACCAGAATCTGGTGGTAGCGGAGCTAAAGACGCATCCGCGGTACAACGCTGTCGAGACCGAACCCGTAGCCGCCCCGGCGCAAAGCGGCCCTTCGGTCTCGTTGCGGGACTACTTGCGCATCGCATGGCGACACAAGTACGCCATGATCACGCTGGGTTTGATTGGCCTTTTAACCGGTTTTCTCGTCAGTATCACTGCCACACCCCTTTATCTTTCAGAACTGAAAATGGTTGTTGAAGAAGAGCGATCAAACACCGCCAATGTCGAAGGTGGCGTCGTCATGGCGTACCCTTCATGGCGTTATTACGAGACACAGTACGAGATCATTCGCAGCCGTCTCGTAGCCGAAAAGGCCGTTGAAGCGCTCGGGCTGGTAGATATCGATCATCCGATCGACCCACCCAAGGTTCATCGTCGCGAGCAGGTGCTGGGAGCGATCAACGGAATCAAGAGTGCCATCGGGCTTGCCAAAGAGGCGCCAGAGCATATTCCTGCAGATCGTCTTGACAATAACCAGCGACGGCACAAAAAGGCAGGCCTTACCAATACAGTTCTTGCGTCACTCGATGTGTCGGGTGGCGATGATACCCAGATGGTTAAGGTGACGGTGTCCTCAGCAGACCCTGTCTTCGCCGCCGATGTCGCCAACTCTGTAGCGCAGTCGTATATAGACCTGCGTATGGAGAAACGGGTTGATCGGGTTGAGCAGGCGGGTTCGTGGCTTGCCGAGAGGGTCGCGGACCTTCGCGACAAATTGACCGAATCTGAAGTTGCACTTCAGAAATATCGCGCCAGTCGAAATATTATCAACCTGAAGAGTCAGG
>CALHMG010000098.1 GCA_938034705.1 uncultured Gammaproteobacteria bacterium | reverse complement strand
CTTGCTACCGACATATATATATGACAATGTTCGAAGCCATCCAGTCAGTCAATCGCGCCGTGTCTGACGCGTAAAACTGACCAAAACGATGGCAAAAACCACAGCAATATGCGACTGAACAAGCCCGATCCTACCATCCGCCCGAGCAACCACCCGAGGCGCCCCGTCGCCCTGACATCCGCGCTGATCTCGTTCTCGGCACTGATGATGTTTGGCGGCAACGTATCGCTGACGACCTCCGTCGCAACATCAGGCCTCGCGCCGGCATGGAAGCTCGACATCGGACACGCCCAGGCGGCCGATAACAAGACGCCGCTTGGCAATCGAATCAATCGCCGCGGTATTTACCAGTGTGAGCGCGATCGTATTCCGGTGCCTTACGTCGAGAACTCCGACGGCCGCGCCAACGAAGATTTCCCGGTAGAGATCGAAGCCGATTCGATGGAGCCATCGGATCGTAACGTCATCACGCTCAAGGGCAACGCCCAGGTCGTGCAGGGCACCCAGATGATCGGCGGCGAGTCGATCACCTACGACAAGGGCAACGACACGCTCAAAGCCGAAGGCGATGTGGTCATCTACACACCGCTTGGCGATCGTCTGAACGTCGACAACCTCGAGATCGAGCTTGAGAGCTTTGTCGGTGAGGCTTCCAACGTCCGCTATCGCTGGGCTGAACGCGACGTGCTCGGTAACGTCAACGCGCGCCGCGTGTTCGACCCCCAGGACGACGACAGCGTATTTCTTGATTCCAATTTCAGCGAGCTCACCGAAGGCGACTTCGACGATCGTGATCTGACCGACGCCGAGCGCGCTGCCATGCAGGCACCCCAGGCCGAGAACGGTCAGTCAGTGGTGCGGGCTCGCGGCACGGCCGGCAAGGTTTACCTCGAAGGCCACGATCTTGCGCGCATGGAAGACGTGACGTACACGACCTGCGTAGAAGGGCAGGACGACGTCATCATCCGCGCGGGCGAGCTTGAGCTCGACCAGGGCAACAACGTTGGTACGGCGCGTAACGTAACGCTCCGCTTCAAGGACGTGCCGATCTTCTATCTGCCCTACGTCACGTTCCCGATTTCAAACGAGCGCAAGACCGGTTTTCTTTTCCCCGGCATCGGCCGCGACAGCGAGTCGGGTCTGGTCGTAGAAGCGCCGTGGTACTGGAACATTGCTCCGAACCTCGACGCCACGATCACGCCGCGCTGGATGCAGGATCGCGGTGTGCAGCTTGCCGGTGAATTCAGATACCTGACCGAACGCGGCCAGGGCGTGCTGCGCGGCGAAGTGCTGCCAAGCGACGATCTTTATGGCGATGACCGATCGGCGTTCTCGTACCGTCACGATCATCGCTTTACCGAGCGCCTGACGGGCTACATCGACGTTCAGCATGCGTCAGACGACGACTACTTTGACGATTTCGAAACCGACGTCAATGTCACCAGCACGACGCACCTGCCTGAGCGGGCCCAGCTTGCCTACCGTGGCGACGTCTGGAACGTGACCGCGCTGGTCGCCGGCTACCAGACGCTCGACGACAGCATTGACGAGATCAACCGACCCTACGATCGCCTGCCGCAGATCACGTTTAACGGCAGCAAGTCGCGCGTGGCCGGCAGCGGCTTCAAGCTCGACATGCGCGGTGAAGTGGTGCGCTTCGATCGCGACGCCGGTGTGACCGGTACCCGAATCGACCTGACGCATTCGGTGAGCTATCCGATCCGTCCGGTATACGGTTTTGTGATTCCGAAGCTTGCGCTTCGCTCGACCAAATACAGTCTCGACAACAACCCCGATGGCGACGACAGCCCTGATCGACATGTGCCGATCTTCAGCGTCGACAGCGGTCTTTACTTCGAGCGCGGAACCACCTGGGGTGGCAAGAGCGCGCTGCAGACGCTGGAGCCGCGGCTGTTCTACGTCTACATCCCCGACGAAGACCAGGATTCAATTCCGACTTTTGACACGAGTGAAGTGTCGCTCAACAGCATGTCGGCCCTGTTCCGCGACAACCGCTTTTTTGGTGCCGACCGCGTCGGCGACACCAATCAGCTGACGCTGGGTCTGACGACTCGAATTCTTGATTCGAAAACAGGTCGGCAGAAGCTGTCCGCGAGTATTGGTCAGGCGTTCTTCCTCGAAGACCGCTTCGTGACGCTTGATGACAGCACCCGTCAGGATCGCAGCAAGTCCAACTTTCTTGCCGAACTCGACGCACAGTTTGAGAACGGCCTGCGTACACGGGCCTTTCTGGAATACGACACGGAAGAGTCCGAGATCTCGCGTGGACGCCTTGATCTCGATTACACACCCGGTGATCGAAAGCGAATCGGTATTGGCTATCGCTACTCAGGCGACTTCAGCGAGCAGCTCAATATCGACGTCGACTGGGGCATAACGCCACGCTGGGATTTCCACCTGCGTGAGCGTTACGACATTGATGACAGCAAGAACCTCGAAACCACTATCGGCTTTGGCTATGACGCCTGCTGCTGGGGTATCGACTTTGTCTATCAGCGTCGACTTGATCGCGGTGAAGAATACAAAAACGCGTTCTACATGATCTTTGAGCTGACCGGTCTTGGTCGAGTTCGCGCAGGTCTGTAATCACGCACGCTTCGGTCTGCTCCAAATGCTTAAACCATTGACGAATAAACTCGTGCTGCTTGCGGCAGCACTGCTCACGCCGGTAAGTCTGGCGACGGTGTCACTTACGGTGCCCGTCAACGCCTACGCGGCCGTTGACCGCATTGTCGCGGTGATCAACAACGAGCCGCTGACCCAGAGTGAGCTTGTGGCCGCGATCAGCGATACCGTACGCGAGCTCAAGCAGCGCAAGGTCAAGCTTCCTCCCGAGGAAGCGCTGCAGCGTCAGACGCTTGAAAACCTTATCAGCGAACGCGTACTGACCCAGGAAGCCGATCGGCGCCGGGTCAAGGTTTCACCGGTTGAGGTGGACAACGCGCTTTTGAGCATCGCCAAGCGCAACAAGCTCTCGCCGCGCGAGTTCAGAACGGCGCTGTCCGCAGAAGGTATCGACTACGCGACCTATCGTCGCCAGATCGAATCTCGTCTGCGCGTACAGAAGATGATCGACGCCGAGATGTCGCGTTCGGTCGAGGTGCTTGAGAACGAGGTCGATCTGCTGGTTGATACCCAGACGGTCGGCACCGAGGGCAGCAACGAATACGATATTTCGCGCATTCTGATTCCGGTGCCGTCATCGGCATCAAGTTCGGACATCGAGCTGGCTCGTGGCAAGGCGGAAATCGTGCTGGATCGCATTCGAAGCGGCTACGGTTTTGAAGACGCCGCGGCCGAGTATTCCCGAGCACCTGAAGCGTCCCAGGGTGGACGCATCGGCTGGATGAAGACCGAGCAGCTGCCGGCACTTTATCTCGGTGCGCTTGTTCGAATGAAAGCAGGCGACGTCACCGACGTGGTCCGCGGGCCTAACGGCTTTCAGATTCTCAAGCTTAACGATCGACGCACGGCCGACCAGAAAATCGTCAAGCAGTTCGAGTTCAATCAGATTCTGATGCGAGCGAACACCTCAACGACCGAGGAAGAGGTGCTGGTGAGACTGGGTCAGCTGCGAGAACGCATCACGCTGGGCGAAGACTTCGCCACGCTTGCCGGCGCCCACAGTCAGGATCCCGTATCCCAGAGCGAAGGCGGCCGAGTCGGCTGGGTCGCGCTGCAGGAACTCACCGATGGCCTGCGTAAGGTTGTCGGCGAGCTTGCCCAGGGTGAAGTCAGCCAGCCGGTGCGCTCGCCGTTCGGATTCCACCTGATAAAGATCACGGACACGCGTGAGCAGGACGTGACTGACGAGTTTCGTCGCAACGCGGCGCGTCAGGAGATCTACGCCCGCAAGAGCGAAGAGTATTACGAAGACTGGGTGCGACAGCTGCGCGATCAGGCTTACGTCGAATACCGCTAGGCGTTTAAAACACCTTAATTCTTTTTTCCGACTTTCCGGCGTCAGTCGGGGCCGCTACTGTGCCCGCTCGGTTTTCAGTTCAGGAGAATGGCAGTTATGCGGCGCATACTCGTTCTGTTTCTGGCGCAGCTGTTGCTGGCGGTGCCCGGATTCGCGGCAAGCGGAATTCACTTCAAGGCCACCACAACGTTCGACGGCCCCAATACCGCGCTCACCACCAACGAAGACGGTGACAAGGAGGATATGGAAGTCGTTCGAACCGGGACCCGCACGGACGTCGAAGGATGGGTCAGCGGGGACTCCCTGAAAGTCGTCTTTGTGGACAGCAACGATCCCGCCATTCACATCGGCAGCGCGATGCTGTCGACGGACGGCGGCGCGAGTTTTGTGCTGCTGAACCCCGAGAACAAGACCTATGCCAAAGCCCGTTTTGATGCCTATGGGCGCGCGTCCGAGGCAACCGGCAAAAAGCTCACCAAGTGGCTCAAGCTTGAGCCGAAGAATCTTGTCGTGACGCCGGGTGCGGGTCCGTCATCCCGGTCGATCGCCGGTGTCAGCGGCAACGCGCGCGACTTCAGCGTGACTTTCGAAACCAAAAACCGGTTGCCCGGCAGCAAACACAGTGGCAGCACCACGATCACCCATCAGCTTGTGACGGTGCCGGGTAATGCGACGCTTGGCGCGTGGCTGTCGATTGCGCCACCCACGACCGGTCACGCACCGAGTGACGCGTCGGTGGTTGAATCCTACGGCATCAGCGACCAGGTCGCTCTGTACTCGAATGCGCAGGTGGTGAAGGGCGCCGACATCGAAACCGAAACTCACATACGGGAAGTCACGCACTACGTGTCCGGTGACGTTCCGGCATCGACCTTTGAGATTCCGTCGGACTACAAAAACACCAATCGCCTGTGGTCGAGGATCAAGCCGGGTGAGGGCGGTTTGAAGGGTTTGTTTAAGAAAGATCCATCCTGATCGAACACTTAAGGCTGCAACGAAAAACGCCCCGCATCGCTGCGGGGCGTTTGCCAGTGCGGGAGGGTAATCATCAGCACCAACTGGCGACAGCGCTGAGAAGAGCGTTAGTCCGCTTTTAGCGCGGGCTCGTGAACTCTGGGTAGGCTTCCATACCGCATTCGCTCACATCCAGACCGACCTGTTCTTCTTCCTCGGACACCCGGATTCCGACCGTCACCTTGAGGATCAGCCAGACCACGAGGCTTGCACCGAATACCCAGGCCGCAATGGTCGCGATACCGAGAATCTGGGCGCCGAAGCTGGCGTCGCCGTTAGTCAGCGGTACCGCGAGCAGGCCCCAGATGCCGACGCTGCCGTGTGCCGATATCGCGCCAACCGGGTCGTCGATCCTGATCTTGTCGAGCAACACGATTGAGAACACCACGATGACACCGCCGACGGCACCAATGAGCGTTGCCCAGCCAGGCGTCGGGGCCAGCGGTTCCGCGGTAATCGCGACGAGGCCCGCAATGGCGCCGTTAAGTACCATGGTGAGATCCGCTTTGCCGAACATGAACCGTGCGGTCAGCAGTGCCGCGACAACGCCACCGGCTGCAGCCGCGTTGGTGTTGACGAATACGGCAGCCACCGCGTTGGCTTCAGCTACGTTCGAAAGAATGAGCTCCGACCCGCCGTTAAAACCGAACCAGCCGAGCCAGAGAATAAAGGTACCCAGCGTTGCCAGCGGCAGATTTGCGCCCGGCATCGGATTGACCTTGCCGTCCTTGCGAAACTTGCCAAGCCGAGGCCCGAGCAGCAGCACGCCGGCAAGTGCGCCCATGGCGCCCGTGAGGTGTACGACGCCCGATCCCGCAAAGTCCGAAAACCCTGCCGCGTCGAGAAAACCGCCGCCCCATTTCCAGTAGCCCTGCAGCGGATAGATAAATCCGCACATGACGACCGCAAACAGCAGGAACGGCCAGAGCTTCATGCGCTCGGCAATGGCGCCGGATACGATAGACATCGCGGTGGCGACAAATACCACCTGAAAGAAAAAGTCCGATCGGCCAGAGTAGTAACTGCCGTCGTACCAGTCCGCGCCGGCCGTCTTCAGTACTTCTTCAGGCACGTTGTCCGCACCGAGCAAGAAGCTCAGGCCGGGCCAGTAAGCGCTGACGCCATCGCCGGGGTACATGATGTTGTAACCGACCAGCATATACATGATG
>CALHMG010000097.1 GCA_938034705.1 uncultured Gammaproteobacteria bacterium | reverse complement strand
TGGTCATCAATTAGAATTAATTCAAGGTTTTCGAGCGTCTGGTCGAGTATGCTCGCGACCGCGGTTTCGAGAAGCTGGCCACCGTTGCGTACCGGTAGAATCACCGAGACAGCTGGCGCTGCAGATCCGGGTTGGGTTTGGGCAGTCATGTCAGGTGATTCAATCAAGACGGTCCGGCAAAGGCAATTTGTGTACGCCGACAACTTGTTGGTACTGAAGGCTGGCGGTTGTTAAAGCACACCGGACTTAACTTAAGAGCTGAAGTCGTCGCACGCCGGAGACCGGTTGTTTATCTGAGGTGTCTGACGTTGTCCACGGATGTGCACGGACATGAGGTCAGCTCATGGGTGCTGTTACCGAGAAACTGCTGGTAACTGAACGAATTTTGAAAGGGAATGAATGGCTGGCGGATCAAAGAAAGCCGTAGTCTATGCAATCGGTGGTAACGGACTGATCACCGTTCTGAAGTTTTTGGCAGCGTTTGCCACTTCATCGGCCTCGATGATGAACGAGGCCGTGCACAGTCTGATGGACACGGTAAATCAGATATTTCTCCTTCTCGGGCTCAAGCAGTCCGAGCGTCCCGCAGATGGTCTGTATGCGTTTGGGCACGGCCAGAAAAAATATCTCTGGAACCTCTGGAGTGCGATCGGCCTGTTTTCGATTGGGGCCGGCCTGGGTCTTGCCCATGCGTGGCACTCCTGGCACAACCTGCACGAGGTCAAGACCGGTGGCCTGGTGAACCTGTTTGGCTTCCAGGTCAGCTCACTGTGGATATCGGGCGTCGTGCTGACCATCGCGCTGGTGGTCGAGGGTTACGTTCTGATGATTGCCGCGCGGGAGTTCTCTGCCCGGATGAAACAGGAAGGCGAGACCAATCCGCTGAAATTTATTATCGAAGGCGATGATCCGACGCTCACGGCTGTCGTACTGGAAGACAGTGTTGCCGTTCTTGGTGTGATTCTGGCGGGCACGGGTATCACCCTGAGCTTTATAACCCAGAACGCAATCTGGGACGTTCTGTTCTCGGTAGTTATCGCCGTCATGCTCGCGGTAATCGCATTCGTGCTTGGCGCGGTAAACATGCGATTGTTGACCGACGTTCGCGATGTCGACGCCGAGGCTGCTTTTGCCAAAGTCGCGGACGCGCATCGTGAAGTTGAGAAGTATCATGACCTGCGGTCCGTCGTCGTAGACGAAGCCCACACTGTCGTCGTGGCTGAAATAGAACTGCGTGAAGAGGCGCTTATGCAGGGACTGCCGGAACGGGTAAGACGCCACGAGCTCGGACTGATTGAAAATATCCCGGATGAACGTCGCGGCGATATCGCTATCCAAGAATATGTGACACGTCGTGCGGCGGTGCAGGCGACACTGGAGAGAACCGAAGAAATTATTGATGAACTTGAGGGTCGCGTGCGAGAGCTCGCGCCTCAGATTTCCCATATCACGATCGAGGTTGAAGGTATTGCTGACGACCCCGATTTCGATTTCGACACGCTTTCGCCGTCGAACGCATGACGGCACAATTTCAGGAGAAAATTATGCAACGTATGTTGACTGCGTTCACGTCGCTGGTAGTGACGGGAACTCTTGCGTCAGGGATTGCGATGGCTGACGGCCATCTCAAGACCGATGAACAGAAACTAAGTTACGCAGCCGGCTTTCAGTTCGCCAATCGCGTTCAGGCGGGTGCTCAGCAGGAAGGCATCACGCTTGATCCAGACGCGTTTGCTGCGGCCGTAAAGGACGTTCTGACGGGAGCCGATCCGGCAATGTCTCAGCAGGAGATGCAGCAGGTGTTCGCGGCTCAGCAGGAGGCTGTGCAGGCCAAGCGTCAGGCAGCTGCGGGCAGTAACCGTACCGATGGCGACAAGTTTCGCGCCGACTACGAAGGCGGTGAAGGCGTAACCAAGACGGCGTCCGGTCTGCTGTACAAAGTGATCACTGAAGGCACCGGCAAGCTGCCTGGTCCTGATGCGACCGTCGAGGTTCACTATGAAGGAAAGACAATCGCGGGTGAGGTCTTCGACAGCTCAATTCAGCGAGGCGTTCCGGCAACGTTTGGCCTTAAAGGAATTATCAAAGGCTGGCAGGAAGCGCTGCAGCTGATGAAAGAGGGCAGCAAGTGGGAAGTTGTAATTCCGCCTGAGATTGCTTACGGCGCCCAGGGTGCCGGCCCAAAGATTGGCCCGGACTCAACGCTTGTCTTTCAGATCGAGCTGCTCTCAATCAAGTAGATTGATCGCCTGCCGACCAGGCAGCACAGCAGTCTCAAAGCCTGATCAACCGATGTGTTGGTCAGGCTTTTTTCGTTATCGGCCATCGTTCCCGATCGTGTCGGGACATAGTCCCTGAGGGAGCCCCTCATTTTCCATCTGTTTGCACTGCGCTGACTATACTGAATCGAGAAATCGGCGCCGCGCGTGGCGTCTCCAAGCTGTTCCAGGAGTAGGGTTGTGCTCGTTATCTTTACAATGTTGTTTCTCATGATTCTGTTGATTGCCGTGGCCGCAGCGGGCGTCTGGTGGTACATGAACAGAGAGGAAGGTCTGCCGATTGATCTTCCTTTTATGAAAAAGTCCACAGCCTACGCGACAGCGGACTATTCCAGGAGATCCAGCGTTGTTGGAAAAAACGAAATGAAGTGCATGGCTTCGCTAACCCGCGTTGCCGGAAAAAATGCTCGCGTGTTGCCAAAAGTTCGCATGAACGAAGTTGTACGGGTATCCCGTGAGTTTGCAGAGGATCATTCGATTGCGGCAAAGCTGAAATCCCGTCACGTTGATTTTCTGCTGTGCAATCCCAGCACCCTCGAGCCCATCGCGGCTGTGAATCTCGAGCGCCCGGCGCAGCGCGACACCAGGGGTGACAAGGTCAAGGCGGACTCGAGGACTGATTCTTTTTCAGAAGATGTTCTGCGGCTCGCGAACGTTCCGTTGCTGAAACTCACCATTGCGGACGAATACGACCCCTCGGATATTTCCCGGCGTCTGAAGCTGGTTCTGGCCGGCAACGCCACCGAACAGGAAATGGACATCGAGGACGAAGCGCTGGAAGACGATGAATCCCGGGTGTCGGCTCTGGAGAAAATTCGAGGCGCGGCCACCAACCTTCAGGACCGTCTGCCACTTCGTGCCCGTAAAAGCGCCTGATCCGGCGTTGGCTTAACTGACAGCCGTTTCAAACATCGGCGCTCAGGGGAGATTGTGCGCGCTCTGCGTCGCCTCCACTGATTCTGACGGGTACACTTCGTTGCACTCTTTACAAGCAACGGATGGAACTTCGTCAGATGTCCAGTCAACTCAAAATTGCGGTAGTCCCCGGCGACGGGATTGGTAACGAGGTTGTTCCCGAGGGACTTAAGGTCCTGGAAGCGGCCGGGGCGCGGTTCGATATAGATTTTACCTTCGAGCACTTTGACTGGTCCTGTGAGCGCTATGCCAAGACCGGTGCAATGATGCCCGAAGACGGCATTGACACACTGAAAGCCTTCGACAGCATCTTCCTTGGTGCTGTCGGGTTCCCCGGAGTGCCCGATCACGTCTCGCTCTGGGGCTTGCTGATTCCAATCCGTCGCGAAATGGATCAGTACGTCAATCTGCGGCCGGTCAGGCTGCTCAAGGGAATTACGTCGCCTCTGGCCGGCAGAGATGAGAGTGACATCGATTTTTTTGTTGTTCGTGAAAACGTTGAGGGCGAATACTCGGCAATTGGCGGACGTATGTACGAAGGAACGCCGGCCGAGATGGTCATGCAGCAAAGTACGTTTACGCGTCGAGGAACAGACCGGATTCTGAAGTTCGCTTTCGAGCTGGCGAAAACGCGTCCCGCTGCCCACGTAACTTCTGCGACCAAGTCCAACGGGATCATGCACACGATGCCTTACTGGGACGAGTGTTTTGCGGCGATGGCCGGCAACTACCCGGGGATCAAGACCGACCAGTACCATATCGATATTCTTACCGCGAACTTTGTGCTGCATCCAGACTGGTTCGATGTCGTAGTTGGCAGCAATCTGTTTGGCGATATTCTGTCTGATCTGGGTCCTGCGGTTGCGGGCACGATCGGCATAGCCCCGTCTGCCAACATCAACCCCGAGAAAACCGCGCCGAGCATGTTCGAACCGGTTCACGGATCGGCGCCGGATATTGCCGGAAAGGGCATTGCCAACCCCATCGGCCAGATCTGGTCCGCGTCGATGATGCTGGACCATCACGGACACCCGGAGGCAGGACGGGCCATCATTGAGGCGATAGAGGCAGTTCTCGGCGAGCCGTCGCTGCACACGCCGGACATGGGTGGCAAAGCCACCACGACACAGCTGGGATCTGCGATAGCTGACGCCGTGCGGGGCTGATGTCGATCAACGCGTGAGGGTCTACACTCAGGGGTGTGAATATCCAAGACGATGACGATCTGAACGCCGCCCGGACAACTCCGGGTCGAATGGGTGTGGTCATGTTCCTGCTCGCCCTCGGGATTGTCGTTGCCGGTCTGACTTTCTACTTTGAAGAACACCTCGGCCTGGTTGAGAATCCAAATCAGTCGGTGACCGGGGAGATCTCCGGTGACGTTCGAGAAGTGCTCCTCAAACGGAATCCAGCGGGTCATTACGTTGCGACCGGGACTATCAACTCGTCGCCTGTCGTGTTCATGCTGGATACCGGCGCGACCAATGTCTCCATCCCGAAGAACGTAGCGGACCGCATCGGTTTGATCCCGGGCTCTCGCATGCGCGCAATTACGGCGAACGGCACGATCGAGGTTCGGGCAACCCGGCTGGACAGTGTTGAGCTTGGCGTTATCAAGATGCGCGATATCCAGGGGTCGATCAATCCGGGGATGGGAGGCGAGCAAATCCTCCTCGGTATGGCGTTTTTGCGTCATCTGGATCTCGTTCAGAGCGGCGATACCCTGTTGCTGCGACAGCTTCCTTAAGGTCGACGCAGACCTCTTAAATACGTTGAAAACGCTGTGATATGCGCCGTTTGGGAGCAATTCCCTGTGCGGTTCAGTCAGCGTTCAGACAAGGTTCAGGGGCAGTTCATCGCGTGTGTCTAGTCTTGTTGTTGTAGCCGGAGCACACGTTGGCGTTTCCGGTCAGCGACCTAACACCTGCAAGAGGAACCGAACATGACTAACCCTGTAACTCATCGAATCGTCACTGCCGCGCTCGTGGCTCTCGGCGCCGGCGCATTCGCGGCTCCTGCTGCAGCCGCTGGATACAACTCATCAAGCTACGATACTGACACTCACTACGACTACGCGCCGGTAACGGACGTTCAGCCGATCATGGAAACCGTGAAGGTTAATCAGCCACGACGCGAATGTCGGATCGAACGCGTTGCCCACCGGGTCCCGGTAAACACCGGTCACTATAAGGGTGGACACGGAACCCATCGAAGCTACACGCCGGAAATCGTGGGCGCGGTAATCGGTGGAGCGGTCGGACGCAAGGTTGGCCGCGGACGCGGTCAGGATGTGGCAACCGTGCTGGGCGCTGTGCTGGGAGGCTCGATTGGACGAGACGTTAACCACCGTAATCGTCAGGGCCATCGCCGGGGGCACGCGACCCGTTACGAGACGCGCTACGAAGATGTAGAGACGTGTAACACCGTGGACAACTACCACACCGAGGATCGTGTTGTGGGCTACAAGGTGCAATATCGTTATGACGGCAAGCAATACTGGACTCAGACCCAGCGCGATCCCGGCGACCGGATCAAGGTACGGGTCTCGGTTGAGCCAATTGTTGATTCAGCCGGCCGTACGTACGGAACCAACTACGACTATAATCAGAGCTGAGAACTCGCTGATTCAAGTTGCGCCAGCAGCCAGCGCCTCCGATCCCACCACTCACACGTGGGCCGAATCGACGGCGCTGGTGTCAGCCGGCACTGACCAGACGACACCCAGCACACCATTCGGAGCCCAAAGTGCCGAACAAGCGTGCTGAGAAAAAGTCCCGAACAGATATCCCAAACAGATGGGGAAATAACGATGACTGATCTACTGAAAAATAATCCCGTATCCACAGTCGATACGCGATCAGTCGTTCACTCGATGTCTTCGCCGTGCGAGCGCGCAAAAAGACTGACAATGAGAAAGTCTGGTAGCCGTCTTGCTCTGTACGCGGTAGTTGCGGTTGCGATCTCATTCATGACTTTTACTGACGCTGCCCGGGCCCAGCAGATCACAACGCTTGAACAGGCCGCGTCGGAAGTGCGGTCGCGCCATAAAGGCGCACAGATTTTGAAAGCGGAACCACGAGTCCGTTCAGATGGTTCCAAGATCTTTCGCTTCAGACTGCTGACCAAAGATGGCATGGTTAAGACGATAAAGATCTCATCGGACGCTGACCGGTCCGGGAAAGATAACTCTCGCAAAAAACGAAACGGACAGTGAGTGAATCATGCGGATTCTCGTAGTCGAAGACGAAAACCTGTTGCGTGAGCAACTCGTGCGCCATCTTAAGAGCGAAGGATTTGTCGTAGACGCTGCCGCGGATGGTGAAGACGGCGTGTTCATGGGGCGCGAACACCCGATTGATCTGGCCATTGTCGATGTCGGTCTGCCCGGCATCTCTGGCATCGAAGTGATCAAGACGCTGCGCCAGGGCGATGTCAAATATCCGATTCTGGTTTTAACTGCCCGAGCCAGGTGGCAGGAAAAGGTCGAGGGGCTTGAGGCAGGCGCCGATGACTACATGACCAAGCCTTTTCATATCGAAGAGCTGATGGCTCGCGTACGTGCACTCCTGCGTCGTGCCGCCGGCGTCGCAGACTCTGTCGTCAAGGTTGGGCCCGTGAGTCTTGACCCAGGTACTCAGGAGGTCACGGTCGAAGAACGCGTTCTCGATCTCACGGCTTATGAATATCGACTACTGCACTATCTGATGATGAACAGCGGCAAAGTTGTCTCTAAAACCGAACTCACAGAACACATCTACGAAGACGATTCGGATCGTGACAGCAACGTGATAGAAGTTTTTGTGGGTCGACTGCGAAAGAAGATTGACCCGGATAACAAGATCAATCCGATAGAGACCCTGCGCGGTCGTGGCTATCGACTGATGCGAGACTGATTGGCGGTGCAGCGATCGCCTTCGCTCCACGCCCGTCTTTTAGTAGCCGCCAGCATTGTGCTCGCGGCTTTTCTTGGTTTGACCGGTCTGGCTCTGGATGGGGCGTTCAGGGACTCCGTACAGACCGCGATTCACGATCAGCTACGCATACAGCTCCACGGGCTCGTCGGGGATGCGGTCCTCGGCGAGGATGGCAGTATTTCTGTGCCCCCCGACGAACTTCCGGATCCGCGACTGTCGCAACCCGAGTCCGGGTTGATTGCGCTGATTCTGGACAGCACCGGTGAATCAAGCTGGGCGTCGGCGTCAATGCTCGGCGTTGTTCTGCCCGGAGTCGATTCGCTGGAACCGAACGAGCGTCGCTTTGCAACACCAGAAGATCCGAGTGGATTTTTTCGTCAGGAGCTTGGTGTCGGATTTGAAAGTGAATCGGGGCGGCTCGCGCGCAAGCTCACCTTTGTCGTCGGCCAGGATCGCGGCAGCTATGATCGCCAGATTCAGTCGTTTCGCAGGTCACTGTGGTTCTGGCTGACCGGCGCGGCGCTGGTATTGCTTCTGGTACAGGCGCTGATCCTGCACTGGGGACTTAGACCCATACGACGAGCCGCGGACGAAGTGCGGCGTGTCGAAGCCGGGACGCTGGAAGAACTGGGTGGTGGATATCCTCGTGAGCTGCGCGGATTGACCGGCAACATCAATACCTTTATTCGCAATGAAAAACGCCACCTCGAACGCTATCGCCACACGCTGGGTGATCTCGCGCACAGCCTGAAAACACCACTGGCGGTGATTCGCGGCATGGTCGATGGAGACAGTGGCGTCAACGAACAGGTCGATCGCATGAACGGCATTGTCGAGAACCAGCTGCGCCGTGCGGCGACGCGAGGCCAGACCACAATGATGGCGCCGGTAGAGCTCGAAACCGTTGCCCGCAAAGTCATCGATTCGGTAGCGAAGGTTTACGCGGACGACAACGGCAGATGTGAGGTAGA
>CALHMG010000096.1 GCA_938034705.1 uncultured Gammaproteobacteria bacterium | reverse complement strand
GATGCACTATGGCAAAACTATGGCGACGGTACGGCGAACCCTCGCTGATACGAACCGTTCGGGACACAACACCCAATGAATCCGGGCGTTCGCCACAATCGTTAGCAAGCGCTTCACGCCATGACACAAACGAGTCGCCGCAAACCACATCAGGCGCGTCGCGAGAAATCGCCATAAAAAAAGACCTGCCGAAGCCGGCAGGTCTTTTTGTATAAGTGGCATCCCGTAGGGGATTCGAACCCCTGTTACCGCCGTGAAAGGGCGGTGTCCTAGGCCTCTAGACGAACGGGACACCGGTGGTGTCAGGGCTGGCCTAGTAGCCCCTTATCGACGAGCGTGATTCTATCGAGTTTTACGCGGGATTCAACCGCTAATTGCCGTATGGCCGTCAGCGACAATTGATCGGAACGCGAGCGTCGTCCGATCTGCGCAGTTGGCAGGCAAAACGACGCATTCAGGCGGTTTTCGGCGCCATCAGGTTCAACCGGCACACCGCGTCAGGGTGCCTGGCTAGCCGTCCAGGGCGTCAGGGTAATACTCGCCAACGGGCAGAAATTCTTTGCGCGCCCTGTCGTATGCCGTGACGGCACCGGATTTGATGTCATACACCCAGCCATGCAGCGTGAGCGTACCCTTAGCCAGCGCGGCCGCGACGCTGGGATGCGTCTCGAGATGCTTCATCTGCAGCACCACATTTTGCTCAAGCATCAACCGTTCACGATCTTCCGGTGTCCCGTCTGCGCCAATCGCGTTCACGACCTCGGCAGCTGCCCGGGTGTAGCTGAGCCATTCGCTGATATGGGCGCGATCGGCAACTAGCTCTGGCTCCATGGCGGCTTTCATGGCGGCGCAGCCGGTGTGACCACAGAGCACCACGTGGGGCACCTTGAGAATGGCTACGGCAAATTCAATCGACGCGGAGGTGCCGCCGGTATGGTTGGTGTGCGGCGGTACGATGTTTCCGGGGTTGCGGCAAATGAACAGCTCACCGGGATCCGTCTGGGTAATCATCGTCGGTTCGATGCGTGAATCCGAACAGGCTATGAACAGCGCTTCGGGCTCCTGCCCCTGGCTCAGCTGTTCGAAAAGATCTTGCTTGGTCGGGAAAACTTCTTTTTGAAAGCGAACAACGCCGCGGGCGAATTTGGGCATGTCTGGACCGGAACCTGAGAAGAGACGTTATCGAAGCTGGCTGTCTTTGCTACCGCGCCTATTATATGACGCTTCGTCGACGTCGCGCTGATCAATCTCACTCTGGCAGGCAACGCATAAACGAACGCCGGGCAGCGCTTCACGTCGCGCCAGCGGGATTGCAGCCTCGCACTCTTCGCAGAATTCGAGACTTTCACCACTGGGGAGCTTTTCGCGCGCACGTTTGACGGCGTCGCCAACGCTTGCGTCCATTTGTTCCTGCACGGCGCCATCTCGCGCCCAGCCACCGGCCATGTCTTGACTCCAGATTGTCCAGCTCAGGTTGTCTTCAGCGGCGCCAGGAATATCGCCCGGGCACCTTAATCAGACTAGCAGAGTATAACGCGGCCCCTCAGAAGCATTCGCGGGCATCACCTGAACCGGTCGATCAGGCAAGCTTTTCCCAGTACAGCGTGCGCTGTTCGGTGCGCGTGCCGTAGGGTCGCATCGGCGGACGCAAGACCATGAGATCGCCTTCAAACGAGACGTCCCTGACCTGGTCGGAGCCGAAGTAGTGTTCTTTGACGCAGGCGTCGACTCGCGTGACGAGCTGCCTGCCGTCGTACACATAGTTGCCGCAATAGGAATTGTATTCGCGGCGCCCCGTTGCGGGCGCCTCGGGACTGCCGTCGCACAACACCGCCATCATGCGCCCTTGCGCCGTCAGCGTCAGCAAACCCATCGCATGCTCGGCACCGAACGGCTGCTCCAGCGTGTTGCCGTCGCCGTCAACGGCAGTGGCGCGAACGAGTCGCCACGTGCCAACCGGGTCTGTCATGACGGCTTGGAGATCTCGCCGTTTTGCAGTGTGTAATCGCGAATGGTGCCGATCTCGGTATCTTCGTCGAACATGCCGGCCGGATACTCACACGAGTACACCTCGCCCTCTTCGGCAAACATGGCCTTGTACCCCTGCTCAAAGCGCGGGTTGTCGAGAGAGTTCGAATCGTAGTCGATGAATTTGAGCGTCAAATCCATGGCAATTTTGCTGCCGTTGTCCCGTTCGAATAACTTCATGATAAATCCTGATGGTTCTCTTCATTTGCGATAACACGATCACTTTAACGGCGTGTCGCGATGCTCGCAACAATCTATTCAACTCGCGCGTACAAATTAGACGATCAACGTCGACAAGTGAGCTTATGTCGCTGTTTTGTCAATAATCAATCCGCTCGACACCATGACCCGGCCAAATGCCACGGATAAAGCCAGTGTTTCTTTCCAGCATCATGCACAGCCTTATTGGTGCAACTTGCATGACGGCTCACCGCTCAATCAAATGTCAATTTGCTCTATCTCGAGACTCACGAGCCGCCTCGCATGCGCTGTCAACCAAACGTTGATTCACGGTCCCATCAAAATGATGATCGTAGGACTCAATGAAAATTCGCATTGCCTCATCAGTCTTGGCACCGGCGACGCCATCTGCCGGGCCAGCGGAGAAATGAAGCGTCCGACCGACTTGGTTGAGGCAGTTCTGGAGCCTTGCGATTTGATCCGAGGACACGGCATACCTCAACTCCATGATGCGGCTAGCCGGCTCCGGTGTCGCTTGAGGCTCCTCAACTATTGGCCTCGCGTCAGGGGTTGACTCCGTCGGTGCCGGCGCGGGTGCATTTTCAGGCATGTGTGATGGCACAGGGGCGGGCTTTGAAGTCGGTTGTGATGATTGTTCCGTCTGTGTCGAATTTTCTCCTCCTCGCTTCACTCCCTCAACCGCATCCTTGGTGCCTTTCACGATTTGCCGGCCAGTTGCCTTAATGTCATCCCACAGACCCGCTTCGGCATCATGACTGACGAAACCAGTGATCAAAATTGAAAGAGCCGTCACAGCGACCCAACCTCTGCGCTTACCGGTCGAATAGTTATTCTGTTCGTTCACTGCGACGCTCCTTGAACGTAGGTTTACTGCTCTTTATATCGTCGATCGCTTTCTGAAGAATACTTCTCTTCTTCGGCTTCGGCTT
>CALHMG010000095.1 GCA_938034705.1 uncultured Gammaproteobacteria bacterium | reverse complement strand
ACCTATCCGGCTGACATTTCGATGCAGTACGGTCGCGTGACTTTTGTCGGCAACGCAGAAGCGTTCATGACCGCAGGTCAGGGTGATTCGGCGGTCACGGTGTGGCGCAGCAACGATCAGGGTCTGACGCGCGCCGTCAGTGCCGATGGTGTGTTCAGCGGCGCCGCTGGCGAAGCCAAGTACTACCTGACTACCGACCAGGGTGTCCGCAGTCCACAGATAAAGCCTGCGCGTGCGATGGGTGATCTGGTATCCGGCCCGGCCGAGTACCTGATCATCAGCCACAGCAAGTTTATCGGTGGCGATCTGCAGCGACTGGCGGATGCGAGACTCAGCGACGGGTTGAGCGTGAAGACGGTCGATGTGTCATGGATCTATGAAGCCAACTCAAGCGGTAACGTGAGCGCTGGCGCGATCCAGGACTACATTGCCTGGGCGCACGATAACCTCGGTACTCGGTATGTGCTGCTGGTCGGTGGCGACACCTATGACTACAAGGGCTACCTTGGCGAGTCGAAGGCCAAGAGCATGATACCGACGCTGTACGGACCTTCCGCGCTGGGTGTAAACCACGCGCCGGTAGATCCCATGTACGGTGATGTCGACGGTGACGGTGTACCTGAAGTAGCCATTGGCCGCTTCCCGGTACAGAAGAAGCGTGAGCTATCCGACATCGTTAACAAGACGTTGACGTATCCACAGATCGACTACGGGCATCGAGCAACATTCGTAACCGACGATGTTGACGACGGATCCCAGCGTTCGTTTACGCGAGATGGTCGACGCATGGCGGATCTGATGCCCGAAGGCTGGCAGTCCAAGGTGATCAGTCTCGACGAGCTTGAGACAACCGTGGCACGTAATCAGATTACGGGCCGTGTGCGAAGAGGCTCGGCGCTGACGACCTACATTGGCCACTCGGACCAGAGCGTATGGTCGTTCAACCGTGTGCTTCGCCGCAGCGATGTCCGCAAGCTGGACAACATCGGCAAGCCGACGGTAGTGACCCAGTTTGGTTGCTGGAACACGTACTACGTTGATCCGAAGCGCAAGTCGCTGGCCCATGACTGGTTGCTCAAGGGCGAGAACGGCGCGGCTGCGGTGATGGGCGCAAGCACCATCACGGACGCCACGGCGGAACAGCTGCTGGCCGACGCGATGTACGAGTACCTGACCCGAGGCGGACTGACGTTCGGCGAGGCGATGGTGAAAGCGAAGCAGGACCTGGCAGGGGAGTACCCGATGGAGCGTGTCGAAGACATTCTCTCCGGTTACCTGCTGCTCGGTGACCCTGCGATGCGGCTACCCGCCATACAGACGGGTAACTGATCCGGATCTGGCACAAAAGTCTCCCGAGGCAGCAGCGCTGCTGTCTTCGGGAGGCTTCAGGCCAGGGTCAGTTGCGGTCGAGGCAAGGCCAATGCGTTATTGGTCGGCCTGATTTGTCCGACTGGCTAACCACACAGGATTTTTAGACTATCAGTCAGATCACCGCCGGATTACCGGCTAAGCTCAGGTTCGTAGTAGGGAAACTACACGCTCGACAAACTGCCGGGCAGGTCGATGCCGATGGGCTGGCTGATCACTTATAACCCCGATCACAAAAATGTGATCGTCAAGATTTCATCCAGATAGCTGGATAATTTGAGAAAGGACTTTCAAATGTCACAAGAGCGAAAACTCGATCGCCGAGCCGTACTGCGCCGAAGCCTCGGTATTGCTGCAGGTGCCGCGATACTGGCGCCAACCCAGTGGAAAAAACCTGTTATCGACAGCGTTTTGCTTCCGGTACATGCGCAAACCAGTGGTTCTCCCTCTACGACACCAGGATTCAAGACACCGACTGGTGGTGGTCCTGACGCCGTCATGATCAATGCCGCGTCGGAAACACGTACACCTTCCGGTGGCACGTCCGTTGACTCACTGAGCCAGCTGACTATCGCGGCATGCGTAACGCTGCCTGGCCTGACAGTAACGTGTTCAGCCGTTGCCGACCTCGGTGGCACCACGGTGAACCTCGGTTCGAGCTCTTCAACCAGCGGCTCAACCGGTGCGTTCAGCACAACCATCAACGTGCCGCCGGCAAGCGTTGCGCCAACAGCCGCAATCACGTCGATTACCGTGATCTGTTCGCTGGCAGGTGGCGTGACGTCACCGCCAATGGTGTTCACACCGGCGCAGCTCAGTGCAGCTCTGGCGGGCACCGCAACAGCACCTGTCTGCTCACTCTAGACAAGCTGACCAAGACTACAGGGCCGGTGACTCGACAGAGTCACCGGCCTTTTTGCGTTCTCGAATCTGATGTAGCGGGAAGTTCGTGGCAGCGTCGGACTGTCGATCTCGTAGCGCCCTAGGGCGCGAGAAGCGCAATCGAAGTCAGATCTTCGAGGCGGGCGAAGGAACCGGCAAGGAAGTCGGATCAAGCAGCGACGCGGGCGTTGGGCTGTCGAGCTCGCAACGCCCTCGGGCGTGAGAGCTTGACTCAACACGTTACAAGTATGGTACCGAGAAGAGGACTTGAACCTCCACGGGGTTACCCCCACTAGCACCTGAAG
>CALHMG010000094.1 GCA_938034705.1 uncultured Gammaproteobacteria bacterium | reverse complement strand
TGACATGGACATGGACATGGACATGGACATGCCTGAATTCGTGACGGGGCAAGTACCAGGGAAGAGGCTTCGCCTCCGACTGATTATTCTCGCACGCCAGCAGCGGGTTATCCACTTGCAGAGACGGCTAAGCGATTGGCGGTATCAGTTGATCACCGACGAACACGGCGTCGTTAAGCTGACGTTCAACTTGCTTCGACAATCTCGAAGTCGTGGGTGATTTTTGCAGTTTTGCCAATCATTACCGATGCCGAGCAGTACTTGTCAGCGGCAAGCTCAATAGCCCGAGCCACGGCCGACTCCCGCAGCGACCGGCCTTCCACGATCAGGTGCATGTGCACTTTTGTAAAAACCGCCGGCTGCTCGGGCGCACGTTCGGCGTCAAGCTCGATGGTCAGGCCGGTCATTTCCTGACGTGATTTGGCGAGGATGTTGATCATGTTCATCCCCATGCAGCCGCCGGTTCCCATTAGAACCATCTCCATCGGTCTTGCACCGAGATCCCGCCCGCCGATGTCGGCAGAACCATCGATCACGACGGTATGTCCGCTTTCGGATGTCGCATTAAAGGCGGCGCCAGAGGTCAGTTTGATGGTCGATTTCATGCCGTTGACTCCCGCTGTCAGGAAAAAAGCTCAGAGAGCTGCGCGCCGGGGTCCACGGCGCGCATAAACGCCTCACCGACCAGGAACGCATTGACGTTTTCGGAGCGCATGCGGCTCACGTCCTCACGCGTGTGGATGCCGCTTTCCGTCACCACCGTATGTCCGGCGTCGGCGGGAATGAGATCCAGCAGTGAACTTGTGGTGTCCAGGGACGTATCGAAGGTTCGAAGGTCCCGGTTGTTGATGCCCAGAAGTGGCAGGCGCAGAGCGAGCGCCCTCTCCAGCTCATCGGCGTCGTGCACTTCGACCAGCACATCCATGCCGAGATCCAGTGCAAGCCCCGAGAGCTCCATCAGTGCCGCGTCTCCCAGAGCCGCGACGATCAACAAAATGCAGTCGGCCCCGACCAGACGCGATTCGTACACCTGCCAGGTATCAACGCAGAAATCCTTGCGCAGAACCGGCAGCGCGCACGCCGATTTGGCCTCGGCGAGGTATTCGTCGGCACCCTGAAAGTACTCAACATCCGTCAACACGGACAGGCAGGTTGCACCACCGGCTTCGTAGCTGGCTGCAATTTCGCCGGGAACGAAATGCTCTCGAATAACGCCTTTGCTTGGCGACGCCTTCTTGATTTCGGCAATGACCGCGGCCTCCCCTGCGGCAACCCGTGCTTCGACCGCGTTGACAAAACCACGCGGCGCCGCGAGGTCCTTGACCCGCGCTGAAATTTCCCCGAGAGGCATCGCCGCCGATCGTTGAGCAATTTCTTCGGTCTTGGTCTTTAGAATCCTGGTCAGGATGTCGGGAATATCTGTCATCTGTCCTGCATCGTCGCGTGGGTTCGGGGTACTGGATCTAGCGGTGGGCCTGAAGAAAATTACGCAATAAGTCGTGACCGAACTGCGTCAGGATCGATTCCGGGTGAAACTGGACGCCCTCAAGGGGTTTGCTTTTGTGCCGCACCCCCATGATCTCGCCGTCGTCCGTCCACGCCGTGATTTCAAGTTCATCGGGCACGCTGGCCTTCTCGGCCACAAGAGAATGATAGCGCGTCGCCTGAAAAGGATTGCTCAGACCGCTGAAAACACCGCGGCCGTCGTGGTGGATCATGGAGGTCTTACCGTGCATCAGCGTTTGTGCGTGCACGATGTTGCCGCCACACGCGGCCGTAATCGTCTGGTGCCCGAGGCAAACCCCCAGAATTGGCGTTCTGTGCCCCAGCTCGCGTACAACGTCGAGACAGATACCGGCCTCGTTCGGAGTACAGGGGCCCGGCGAGAGGACGATATAGTCCGGCGCCTTTTGATCCACCTCTTCAACCGAGATCTCGTCATTGCGATAGACCTCCACGGTTTGTCCAAGCTCACCAAAATACTGAACAAGGTTGTAGGTGAAAGAATCGTAGTTGTCGATCATCAGCAACATGAGTCAGATCCCCGACACGTCACGATCGAGGCCGCGGGTCGCCATATCAACCGCGCGAAATACCGCCCGCGCCTTGTTCTGACACTCGAGCCACTCGTTTTCGGGCACTGAATCTGCAACGAGACCCGCGCCCGCCTGCATGTAGAGATTGCCGTCAGCGATGACGGCCGTGCGAATGGCAATCGCGGTATCCATGTTTCCGTGCCAGCCGAGGTAACCCACCGCACCGGAATAGACGCCGCGCTTGTCCGGCTCGAGTTCGTCAATCACTTCCATCGCCCGGACTTTGGGCGCGCCGCTGACCGTTCCGGCTGGAAACGTCGCACGAAGCACATCGATCGCCGAGAGCTCTGGCTGAATCTGCCCGGTAACGTTAGAGACGATGTGCATCACGTGAGAGTAACGCTCAATAACCATCTTCTCGGTGAGTTTTACGGTCCCGATTCGTGAGACACGACCAACGTCGTTGCGTCCGAGATCCACCAGCATCAGATGTTCTGCCAGCTCTTTGGGGTCGCCCATGAGATCCCGGGCGTGAGCATCATCTTCTTCTACCGTACGGCCTCGCGGTCTGGTGCCCGCAATCGGGCGCAGCGTGACTTCATTGTCCTCAAGTCGAACCAGGATTTCGGGACTGGAGCCGACTATCTGGAAATCGCCGACGTCGAGGAAGTACATATACGGCGAGGGATTGAGCGTGCGCAGTGATCGATACAGATCAATGGGCTCTGCTTTAAACGGCACCGAAAGCCTGGACGACAGCACGACCTGGAAGATGTCGCCATCGTGAATGTACTTTCGACACTGCTCAACGCCGGCCTTGTAGTCATCCTCGCTGTAGCTTGCGACAAAGTCGCTTTCGCTGACACGCCCCAGGCCTGCGTTCGGTGGAAGATTGACTGACGAGTTGAGCAAGGTGCGACTTAAGTCTTCGAGCCTTTGCTTGCCAAGCTCGTACGCGCCGGCGATGCCTGGATCCACGTGCACGACAATATGCAGGCGGCCCGAGAGGTTATCGAAAACCAGCACCTCGTCGGCCACCATCAGCAATATATCCGGCGCACCAATCACATCGGGCTTGGTGCACGGCCCCAGCTGCGGTTCGATATATCGCACGGTGTCGTAGCCAAAATACCCGACCAGACCACCGGTAAATCGCGGCAGCCCTTCCAGCTCCGGCACCTTGAATCGATCGTGGAATTCCTCGGCGGCGGCCAGAGGGTCCCGAACTTCCTCGCGCTCGATGATATCGCCATCGTGCTCAACGGTTATTTCGTTGCCGTGAACGTAGAACACGGTTTTTGCGGGCAAACCGATGATCGAGTAGCGACCCCATTTTTCGCCGCCCGTGACCGACTCGAAAAGAAAGCTGTAGCGGCCGCGAGCAAGTTTGAGATAGGTCGAGACCGGCGTTTCGAGATCAGCGAGCGCGACATGGGACATCGGGATACGGTTGTAACCCTGCGCTGCAAGCTTGTTAAATTCAGATTCAGTCAAACTCATTGAATGCAAACCAGTCCCGGTGACGCCTACTTGTGTATGCGGTAGAGCGAAATTTTATCGTTAGCCCAGACGGGTCGAAACACATTCGGGCGCGCCCTCACAAATTCAATGAATTCACTCGAATAGTACGCGCTCGTAGCGGTGATGACGGCCGGCCAGTGCCCCGACAACCTGCCTGTCTCGCTCGGCGCACCATCGCGCAAATTGATCACCACAAGATGTCCATCAAGGTGGGCAAGTCGGTCGCTTGAATAGTAACCCGGATCTAGCTCGGACACCCGGGGCCGGAAGAATTTGGTTCTGTGGGCATCCGCCTGGCTTGAGGCCATAAGAACATAAGCCGTAACGGGATCGGTGTGGACTCTTGACGGCGGTTCAAGACCTCGAAACGCCTGCGCCAGATCAGCGAAATGTGCCATGGAGTTGGAAGCCTCCACCGGCTTCAACGTCTGCCAGCGCGTCCAGGTCGGCAGTCCCGCCAGCGTCGTCGGCCCAAGCGTCGCCAGTGCCGCCAGCAAAAATGCCCCGGCACCTGCCCGTCGCAGCACCGATCGATCTGTATCGCGCACTTTTCGCCAGGCCAGCATCAGCAACAGTGCGCCGACAAAGGTAATGGGGACGGTATAGCTCAGACGCCAGAGGGTATCGGCCCAGGAATGACGCAAGAAGGCATCGGCAAAGACAGGATTAAACACATGCAGAACCGGCGCGAACATCGCCACGAGCAGGAACAGATGCCGACGCACACGTGACCAGTAGATCAGAAGCCCGAAATAAACCAGCACCCCAAACGCACCGATGGTTCGATAAAACTTCCACGTGGGATCGAGAATGTGGATATCGCGAACGGTTGGCAGGTGCTTGCGCAACTCAAGCACCTCGCCATCGACTACCGGGTTCTTGTCGAAGTTAAGATGCGACCAGATCACGATAAACGCGGCGAGAGCCGTGGTTGCGAGCCCGAGCAGCCACCACGGGACAATCAGGCCACCGGGGCTGTCCATCGTTGCAATCGAAGGCCCGCTTGACGATGCGCCAACGTTGGCCGGATGCCGCCAGTGGCGAAGCGCCAGCGTAACGACAAAAATGCTGCCGATGACATAGATAAACAGCGCCTCCTGACGGTGGACGAGGCCTGCCGTCACGGTCAGCACCCCGGCGAGCAGCAGCCAGTTCAGGCCCATCCCGCGTCTGCGATCGACGCTGACCAGCATGCCCATGACAACAAAGTACAGCGGCAGTGCGAGAAACGCCGGGGCCAGCGCGTAATAGCGCATCCACGCGAACACGTTGATACCGAAAAACAGAACAAACAGAACGGTGGCCAGCACGGCGACAGCAAGACGCTCACCTGGGTCAAGTTCCTTGAAAAGGATCTGACTGAAACCGAACACAACCACAATGCAGATTGCCGTATTGGCCATGCTCGCCTGGAGCAGCGCATCGGTCTCGGCGGTCGCCGAAGTCAGTGTCAGAATGCAGTGAAGGTAGAACCAGTATTCGCCACGCGCGCGATAGGCAAGACCGGTGTTGATTTCACTCGCCAGTCGACCGTCGGCGAGATCCGCAAAGACCAGCTGAATGTTATCGAGGTGCCGAAGCACGTCGGCCGGAACCTCAAGATAAGGTCCGAGCAACCAGACGGCGCCAACGCCTGCGGCCGCAAGCATGAGCGCGACCGCCAGTCCCTGACCATCGTCGGCGTTAACGAGAGGCCGAGCGGCGACACCGGTACTCCCGGAACGAACCCGGTAAACAACAGCGGCCGCGAGAATCAGCGCGACGGCAATGGCAAGCCACAGCGCGAGAATGAAGGACAGTTCGAGGTGAAACTGGCGGCCGGCCGCCAGCAGGACAACGACGATCAGATACGAGAGGCCAAGCGCAATGCCGCAACGTTGCTGTCTGACCCGCAGCAGGTGTACCAGACAGAGCCCGGGCACCAGCAGCACGATCAGGTGCAGCACAAAGTACATAATTTAGGTCGTCCAGTCGGCAAGCCGCCTGGACAGCGATCCGGCATCATCAAACAGGCCGTCGGTGTCCAGCGTCGAAAGATCGACGCCAACGTTGTAGCCCCAGGTCATCAATACCGCACCGGTTGCTGCCGCCCGGGCAGACATCGCGTCGTTTGGCGAATCACCGACGAGAACCGACCGCGCAGGCGTCGCACCAAGCTCGGACAGGGCTGTTAAAACCGGTAGCGGGTGTGGCTTGCGTTCGGAGCAGGTGTCGCCTGAAATCACGCTGCCAAACGCCGACGCAATGCCAAGGGCGTCGAGAAGCGGCTGTGTGAAGGCCGCTGGCTTGTTGGTGACAACGCCCAGCGGTACCCCGCGACTCGCAAGCTCTTCGAGCAGCTCCGAAATGCCCGGGTAGAGCTTTGAATCCACACAAAGATGGTTTTGATACTCGGTCAGGAACCGGTCTACGGCGGCGTCCTGCTCGGAGGGATCGGGTGCACGGCCCCGCGCGTTCGTTAGCGCCCTCTCAACGAGCACGCCGACACCGTCTCCAACCCAGCCGCGCACAACCGCCACGCCGACAGCGTTTTCGCCGATTGCTTCGAGGGTTCTGTCGAGCGCGGTAGCCATGTCCGGAGCGCTGTCGCACAGCGTACCGTCCAGATCGAAAAGTACGGCATCAGGAAACATTCGTGTGTCCCTGCGTTCGAACCATCGCGCTCAAGCGTCGATCGCCGCGCGCATCGCGGTAATCGTCGAAGCATAGTCGGGAGAACCGAAAATGGCTGATCCGGCAACAAACGTGTCCACACCAGCGGCGGCAATTTCACCGATGTTGTCGACCTTCACACCGCCGTCGATCTCGAGGCGTATACCCAGGCCCGACTCATCGATACGCCTGCGGGCGTCGCGCGCCTTGTCGAGCACGTAGGGAATAAAACTCTGGCCACCGAAACCGGGGTTAACCGACATCAGCAGAATCATGTCCAGTTTGTCCATGACATGATCCAGTGACGACAGCGGGGTTGCCGGATTGAAAACCATGCCCGCCTTGCAACCGGACTCACGAATCAGGGCAATGGTGCGATCAAGGTGCTCGCTCGCCTCGGGATGAAAGGTGATGTAGGTCGCGCCGGCTTCGGCAAAATCGCCGACGATGCGGTCGACGGGTTTGACCATCAGGTGTACGTCAATGGGCGCGGTTACACCGTAATCGCGCAACGCCTTGCAAACCATTGGCCCAATCGTGAGATTGGGCACGTAGTGGTTATCCATGACATCGAAATGGACAACATCAGCGCCGGCCTCAAGCACCGCGTCGACGTCTGCACCCAGTCGGGCAAAATCGGCAGACAGTATTGAAGGAGCAATCCAGCTCGGGGCTTTCGCCATGGTGCAGCCTCCTCAGGCTCGGTCGCTCGCGCTACCGGATAACAAGAAACATGGCACCGGATCCCCGGCGAATATTCAACAGCATGGCGTCGTCGTTGGCTTTGATCGCCTCGCGCATATCCTCAACCGAACTCACGGGAACCCGGTTGACGGATGTGATGACGTCGTCCGGCATCAGGCCCGACTGAGCCGCCGGGCTGCCGGGATCGACCTCAACAACCTGAACAGCGCCCTGCTCGAGCCCGGATTCTGCCGCGGTAATCGATCTGAAGCTTGCGCCCGAGAGTTTCGCACCCAGGCTCTGTCCGCTCGCGCCAGCCTGTGCGCTGGCCGCCAGGTTCTCTACAGATTCGATGACAATCTTGAAATCAATTTCGTTGCCGGACCGAACCACGACGACATCGACCTCACTGCCAACCCGCAGCAGGCCAATATTGTTTCGTAGATCAGCGGCGCTGCGAATCGTCTTGCCGTTCACGTCGATGATGACATCACCGTCCTTGATGCCGGCCGCTTCCGCGGGCGAGCCCGGTATAACCTGTGATACCACCGCACCCCGGTTCAGGCCCGTTCCCAGCGCTTCGGCGAGTTCCGGCGTCAGGTCCTGAATATAGACGCCGAGCTTGCCGCGACGAACTTCGCCAAATTCCACAAGCTGATCGACGACCCGGCGCAACATGTTTGTCGGTATCGCAAAGCCGATGCCGACGTTGCCACCGCCTCGCGACAAAATCGCCGTGTTGATCCCGATCAACTTACCCGTCAAGTCCACCAGAGCGCCGCCGGAGTTTCCCTGGTTGATGGCCGCATCGGTCTGAATAAAGTTTTCGTAGGCAAGACCCACACCGCTTCGACCGATTGCGCTGACGATGCCATAGCTGGCGGACTGCCCGACACCAAACGGGTTGCCAATGGCAACCACAAAATCTCCGACACGCAGTGACTCTGAATCCCCAAGATCGACGCTGACCAGATTCTCCGGGTCGACCTGAATGACTCCGACGTCAGAATCCTTGTCGGTGCCGATGAGTTTCGCGTCCAGCGTACGGCCGTCGGTTAACGTGACCGAAATTTTGTCCGCATCTTCGACGACGTGATGGTTAGTAACAACGTAGCCCTTTTGCGCATCGATAATCACACCGGAGCCAAGACTCTGGGCCTGCCGTGGCCGCGCGCCATCGGGAACACCGAAGAACCGACGATAGAATTCGTCCTGGAACAACGGATTATCGGAGGCGGAAACGGTGCTGCTCGTGTTGATGTTGACCACCGCCGGCAACACGTTCTCCAGCATGGGCGCCAGTGAAGGCACCTTGTCGCCGTTTAAAAAGGCCGGCAGTGCCGCATGGACCTGCGCCATGGGGACAAAGGCCACTATCAGTGCAAGGATTCGAATCAGTCTGGGCATGTCTTCAATTACTTTGTAGCTGTAAACGGGTAACTGGTCCCGGAGTTTATTCGTTGGCGACGCCGTGGGGTACATGACCGCCGGCAACGTTGTTGTCTCTAGCCGACTCTACATGATCACGTTGATCATCAAAAAAGATATCGGCGCCAAACGTCCTGAGAAATTCACCTTTGGAAAGACCGCCAAGAAACACGGCCTGATCGATACGAATATTCCACGCACGCAGGGTACGAATGACCCGCTCATGGGCCGGGGCTGAACGTGCGGTGAACAACGCGGTTCTGATAGGCGACTGCTCTGCCGGATATTCAGACTGCATTTTGTGCAGCGCAGCGAGCATGTTTTTGAACGGCCCGCCGGGCAGCGGCTGATTCGCAGCAGCCTTTTCCGAACGGCTGAACTCCTCAAGGCCGCTCGACTTGTAGATGCGTTCAGCGTCATCCGAAAACAGTACCGAATCGCCATCGAAGGCAAAGCGTATCTCGTCGCCCGATTCCGTGTCCGCCGTGGCCGCCGGCAAAATCGTGGCGGCCGCGATCCCGCGCTGAAGCGCGCCGCGAACATCGCTCGGGTTCGCGGAAAGAAACAGATGCGCGCTGAATGGCTCGACGTACACGAACGGTTCGTCGCCACCACTGAATGCGGCGCGCGTTATCTCAAGATCGTGGTGTTGAATTGAATTGAAAACCCGCAGACCCGTGTCAGCGCTGTTGCGGGAAATCAACACGACCTCAACCATCGGGTTGCCGGTCTTCGGGTCCTTCACACGCAGCAGCTTCTTCACCAGCCCAAACGCGACACCCGGCGTCAGCAGCTCGTTTTCGCGATCGATCTGGTACCGGCAGTAGGCCTCAACGCCCTCTTCCTCGAAAACACGATGGCTGTCTTCAAGGTCGAACAGGGCCCGCGAAGAGATCGCGACCACCAGCTTGTCGTCGAAAGTTACCGGCATGTTCACAAGTTTAACCGACCCGGCCCGGGGCGAGCGCGTTTCGGTTTGAAGTTTGCGCCTAAATCCCCGGTTCCCAGTGCTCAAATCGCTGCAGAAGCGGAAAATACAGGCCAACGCGGATTTTGCGTCCGGGATCCTTCTTCGCCATGAAACTCGCGTAGCGTTCCAGCTGATCGCTGTAGCGCTCTTTCTCTGAACTGAGAAACTCCTCCAGGTCACCGCCTTCGTGACTGCTGGTCTTGTAGTCGACGACCCATCGCACACCATCGTCATCAATAAACGTGCGATCGATCACGATGCGCCTGGCGACGTCATCAATGACTCCGGTGAGCGGGTATTCACTGTACGCCGACTGATGTCCGTCATCGAGAATCCAGCGACCCTCGTCGTGCTCAAGCGCCTGGCTGACGGCTTCACCCACTTTGGCGAGGGAATTATTCAGATCTTCTTCAAGGATGCCGACTCGTCGCAACGCGGCGCTCCAGTTGTCTTTCTCGACCGCGATACGTTCTTCGGTCCAGTCATCAGGACCGTCTTCAGCGATACGCATCAGCGCGTCGTGAACCACCGTACCAACCTGCCGGGCGTTCTCACTCGCCCAGCTGTATTCGATCGAATCGGGCAGGTTGTCCGGATCCGGATCGGCAACGCTTGCGATTGAAGGATGCGGTGCCGGCGCCTGGAAATCCGCAGGCAGACGTCTGAGTGCGACCCCGACCGGCTCGACTTCTTCAACGACGGCCTCCTCGGGCGGATCGAGCTCGTCAAATCGACTGCCGTAACGCTCCCACAGAAGGTCCATAAGCGTATTGGCGGGCGCGGCCCAGATCTCATCTTTGGTTTTCCACGAGGCCGAACCGAGAAGGTGAAGAAAACGTTTGGCGCGGGTACACGCCACGTAAAGGAGTCGCTGACTTTCAAAGCTGCCGCGGCGCTTGTCCAGCCGCGCCAGCCAGCTGTACAGCGGGTCATCGTCGGCGCCGGTTGGCTTTGGCGGCGACAGCAATACTTTCACTTCACCACCGCTCTCATTGGGAACCAGAACTTCCTGCAGGTTCAGCAGATGGGTTGTCTCGCGTCCGGACCGGTTACCGAGACCGGGCACGATGACGGTATCGAACTCGAGTCCCTTGGACTGGTGAATGGTCATCACCTGCACCTGCTCGGTTGACAGATCAGGGGAGGCAAACAGCAGTGAGACCTGAGCTTCGAGTTCACAGATGTCGGCAATGTCGCAGCCCGTCTCGAGCGCCTCGATCAGGTCCAGCACGGTAGCCGCGTCGGCGAGCCCTCTGCGCTCGACGCAGGCGGGACCATCGAGAGCGATCCAGAGGCGCTCAACACCGCGTCGCAACGTGCCGCGCCGCACCACCGATACGGCCTCGCCCACGGCGCTCTGCAGCTTTCTCAGACGTCTCATGCCGTCATTGGAAATAACATCACTGAAACGTGACAGGTCTTCGAGACGGCTGATGACGGTAGCGTTGCGATCGCTTTCGATAAGTGCGGACAGATCGGCCAGATCCAGACCGCACCAGGGTGCACGCAGCGCGGCCAGCCACGCGACCCGGTCTGCCGGATGCAGCAACAGACGCGTCAGCGCCATCAGATCCTGCACGACGGGCTGCTCGGCGAGGCTTTCAAGCTTCATGCCCTGAAACGCAATACCGGCCGCGTTCAGCGCGGGCGTGATGTGGCGCATGTGGCTGCGGGCTTTGATCAGTATCGCCACGCTGTGTTCGGGGTCCTTGATCGCCTGCTGAACGATGTCCACGACCTGCTGCGCTTCTCTTTCACCCTCGTCTTTGGTGAAAGGATAAAACGTTACGTCACCGTCTCCTGACCTGAACGCCTCGGAGTCCTCAAGCGGGACGGCGCCCTCAAGGGGATCGGCCTCGGCCGGCATGATGGTGCGAAAGGTGTCGTTAACCCACTCGATAATCGCCGGCATGGAGCGAAAGTTGACCGACAGTTTGAGCGAGCTCAAGGCCACGTCACCGATACCAGACTCGGCAGCTTTGACAAACAGGCCGACGTCGGCTTTGCGAAACCGGTAGATCGACTGCATCGGGTCACCGACCAGAAACAGCGTACGTCCCTCGTCCGGTCCTGCGTTCCAGCCGCGCGTGAGTGCGCGAACAAGCTCCTCCTGACTTGACGACGTATCCTGAAATTCATCCACGAGGATGTGCGCAATGCGGTGATCGAGCTTGAGGGCAAGATCGGTGGGTGCGTCATCATCGTCTTCGATCAACGCATCTTTTGATCGCAGGAGCACTTCCGTAAAGTCCACTTCACCCGTGCGAGTAAACACCAGTCGCAGCTGCGCCAGCGCCAGCGGCAACACCTGGGTAAGCGCCTCAACAACCTGCCACTGACCGTCGTCGAATTGAGGGCTGGGCAGACCGTTGACCCACGCCAGCTCTGCGCGCAGGGACTCATGGTTTTCCTCAAGATCCTGCATGACTTCCTTGAAGCGCTTTTTTGCAGGCTCGAGGTCTTTGGTGACCTTTTGCGCCGGAAATCCGATATCGATGCGCGCGGACTTGCGCCAGCCGTCGGTAGTCGTCAGACAAAATCGCAACAGCGCGCGCCAGCGGACAAAGTCATCGGGTTCAGGGAGTGCGGTCAGCCCCGCCAGCTCAACGATGGGCCTGTTCTTGTCAGTAACGTGCTCGGGGTTGTCGGCCAGCCATTGTCCAGCGGTTCGTCCGAGCGCCAGCAGTTCGCCCGCCGCCGCCGGCGGGAACGCGTCGCGCACGTCACCAAACTCTTTCGTGACAACTCGGGTCAGCGTGTCGTCAAGGTCCTGCCGGGATATTCGCGTCGCGCCACCTGATCCCACAACTTCCTGGGCCCACTGGTCACGGCGTCCCAGCATGCCAGCCAGCATCTGTTCGACCTGCTGAAAATTGTTGTCGAAATGCGCCAGCAACACGGTCAGCGCCGATCGCCAGCTTTCGTTGCTGCTGTCGAGCAAAGCCAGAGCGTTACGCGCAGCGTCGAGGTAGAGCGTTTCGGCTTCGTCCGTCAGCCCGGGCGGCGCGCCGAAGCCCGCCGTCCACGGCATCTGACGCGTCAACGCAAAGCAAAACCCGTCAATGGTGAGCACGCGAAGTCGCGACGGATTGAGCTCAAGCTCCCAGCCTTTTCGATCAGCCGCCGATCGCGCCGCCTCGGCCAGCACTTTCACGTCCTCGTCCGACGCTTCGCCGCGCAACGCCTCGAGAATGCGATCACGCATTTCCGACGCGGCCTTGCGCGTGAACGTGATCGCAATAATTTCTTCGGGATGTTCGACAACCGTCAGCAGCTTCAGATAGCGGCGGATCAACAAACCGGTTTTGCCCGATCCCGCCGGCGCCTGCACGATAAACGAACGGGCGGGATCCAGGGCGAGATCTCGATGTTCCTGATCAGCCAGCGACATCGTCAGACTCCTGCAGATCGTCGATGTCCGCCTGGGATATTCGACAAAGGGGTTTGAGGTCGCACCAGCTGCACGCGTTCGGCAGTGGATCTACGATCGCCTCACCGGCGGAAAAATCCCGGCCAAGGTTGGCGACTATGGACTCGGTCACGCTGAGCATTTCCGAGAGATCGCTGTAGCCCTGATCTTTCACTCGTTTGGATGCTCCCGAGACCGGTTTAACCTTGCCGAATCCGGCATCGTCTTCGGCGAGGCCGACAAATTCACTCTGACCTTTTTTCAGCCGGGCAAACGCGATGCCGTCCACCGTGTCGACGCCAAGTGCCGCCGCATACACCAGCAGCTGCGGATCCTTCGGGCGCGCGTCCAGCCAGTCGTTCACCGACACGACGCCGGTCTTGTAGTCGATAATGAGTCGCTTGCCGTTCGCGAGCTTGTCGACCCGATCCATCCGCAAAGACACCTCGACACCGGCGATCTCCCTGACCTGTTCGTCCTCGACGAACTCAACGGTAAACGGCGGTCGTTGCCCCTCGTCCTCGAGCCATTCGATGACGATGTCCGTAAGACGGGTTTTTTCAATCTCGACGATCGCATCCGTGTACTTCAGACGATCCATGCGCGCTCGACCCTCGATACCGGTTTCGACAGCCTCGCGAGCAACTCGGGCGCGCGCAGCGTCATCCAGCGACGCGAGGGTTTGCGAATCCCGGATCTCCTGCCACAGCAGGTCCATCACGTCATGCACCAGGTTTCCGCGCTCAAGCGCATCAAGCCCGGCGCTCAGGCTACCTGGAGATCGTGCGCCCAGGCGGTGTATCGCGTAAGCCTTGAAAGGACACTTCGACTGATTGGAAAAAATCTGCGTGCCACCGGCAACCTTGCCTTCCAGCGCAGGCGCCTGACTGTCTGAGATCGTTTCAAGCCGGGTGTTCATGGCGTTGAGCTGCTCGATTCGCTCAACGCTCTGGTCGCTGACAATGTCATCAAGCGAGGCTTGTGGCAGATGAGCGAATAGCGGGCTCAACCTCATCGGCGTATCGGCGTCAGCGCTGGCGTGACTGACCATCACAACCGACGCGCTGGCGAGCAGGCGCTGGGTGACGTCACGCGCGTGCGCCAGACTCGACGCTGCATCAGACTGGGCGATCCCGGCGGCACGTTGACTGACCACGGGAACAAACGGACTCGGTCGCGCTGGCGCCGGCCAGACGTCGTCGGTCATGCCCAAAAGCCACAGGTGCGTGAAATTCAGGCCGCCCGATTCAATAACGCCCATGACCTCAACCGGGGACGGCCGGGCGCGGGCCTGATGAACGCGTTCCTGGGCGAGTCGTGCAAGCTGCGCCGTTGCACCGGCCAGACTCAGCGGACCGATGACGAGATCCAGAGAGCAAAAATCGCTGACAAGGGCATTCCAGGCCTCACGCGCCTGAAATTCCTCGCTGTCTATTTCCCGGCCGGAGCCCCAGCCCAGTGTGGCCAGCCAGCGGGTAAAAATTTCAGCCCATTGCGTTGCGGTTTTGCGGGTGCCCCGATTGAGTTCCAGCGACTCACGTTCGGCGCGCAGTTTCCTTAAAGTACCGGCGAACTCCGGAGCGAGATCGGCGGTGCCAGGATTCTCTGACGCAAGCCAGTGAATGTTTGCCAGCGTCGTACGTTCCTGCCCCGCGCGGCGCATCGCAATGTCAAGATGCGCGCGGCCATCGCGTTCGGTTTCAAAGCCTGCGAAAAAAGGCGAGCGCAGAATCACGCCAGTCAGATTCACGTCGACCGGATCGTCGATCAATTCCAGCGCGGTCAGCGCGGCAAAGACAATCGGTGCGTCCGCCAGCGGCGCTCCGAGAGACAGGTGAAAGAGACTCGAGCGACCGGTGCCGTGGGGCTCGATATTGCCGGAATCGAGAACGTTCGACAGATCGCGCCCGATTCGCGTCCGTACCGCCTCAAGATCCGTGACAATAATTCCAACGCGCGCGTCCGGATTTTTCTCAAGCACCTGTCGCGCCCATCTGGCCGCACCGAGACTTTCATCCGCCGGGGTCGTAAAGCTGATGCGATGCGCATCCGCAACCTCACCTGCCGGTGCAAGCAGATCAACAGTCACATCCTGACTGCGCAGCGCCTTGATCATCGCGGTCTGATCGGGAGTCAGTTGATCAAAGCCGCACAGAACCAGTCGC
>CALHMG010000093.1 GCA_938034705.1 uncultured Gammaproteobacteria bacterium | reverse complement strand
ACGCTGATGGACACCGGATGGACCGCCGGGGTTGGTCAGGTGCGCGGCGTCGATGTAACAGAAATCAAGGATAGCGATGTCATCGTTGTCTGGGGTGGCAATCCGGTGAACACCCAGGTCAATCTCATGTCGCACATCGCTAAGGCGCGCAAGAGCAGAGGCGCGAAGTTTGTGGTGGTCGACGCCTACCGAACCGGGACGGCGGAAAAAGCCGATATGCATCTGATGGTCAAGCCGGGCACCGACGGTGCCCTGGCGTGCGCCGTGATGCATGTCCTGTTTCGTGACGGCTATGCCGACCGCGATTACATGGCGCAATACACCGACGCGCCCGCTGAACTTGAAACGCATCTGGCCGACAAGACACCACAGTGGGCCGAGGCAATCTGCGGCGTACCGGCAGATCAGATCGAAGCGTTTGCGCAACTCTACGGCGGCACGCGCAAATCATTTATCAGAGTTGGTTACGGGTTTGCCCGCAGCCGCAACGGCTCGGTGAACCTGCACGCGGTGACGTGCCTGCCTTCAATCACCGGCGCGTGGGCCGAGCACGGTGGCGGCGCGCACTACCACAGTCGTGACCTGTATGCGCTGAACCCTGAAATTATTCAGGCGACAGACCGCATCAACCCGGATACCCGGATTCTGGACATGTCGCGAATCGGGGAAGTGCTCTGCGGCAATCCAACCGATCTCGCCGGGGGACCCGAGGTGACCGGTCTGTTTATACAGAACACCAATCCGGCGACGGTGGCTCCCGACACCAGTCGGGTTCGCGAGGGCCTCGCTCGAGACGATCTCTTTGTCTGCGTGCATGAGCAGTTCATGACCGAGACCGCCAGCTACGCGGACATTGTTCTCCCCGCATCAATGTTTCTCGAACACGACGACATGTACACCGGTGGCGGGCACACGTTTTTTCAGGTCGCCAAAAAGGTCGTCAATGCACCCGGTGAATGTCGCTCGAATCACAGCGTCAACAACGCTCTGCTGCAGCGCCTCGGTGGCAGCCACCCCGCCATGAACATGACGGAATGGGAAGTCATCGAAGCCTCACTGAAACTGTCCGGGTATCCGGACGCACAGACGATCTATGAAAACCGCTGGGTCGATCGCAGTGATGGCTTCGACAACATGCATTTCAGATCGGGCTTTCTGCATCCGGACAAAAAATTTCACTTTAAACCCAACTGGAGTTCTTACGGACCCAAGCATGAAGGGATGCCCGAGCTACCCGATCACTTCGATGTCATCGACAACGCAACGGACACCAAGCCGTTTCGCCTGGTTACGGCACCCGCTCGCAACTATCTCAACACCAGTTTCACCGAAACCCCGACATCCATCGCGCGGGAAAAAAGACCCACAGCTCTGGTTCACCCAGAGGACGCGAAACGACTGGGCGTTGACGACGGTGATGCGGTAGCGGTAGGTAATGAGCAGGGCAACGTCGAACTTTTTGTGAAACTCTTTGACGGCCTGCAGCCGGGAGTCGTCATCGCGGAAAGCGTATGGCCGGGGTCGGCTCACAAGGACGGTCACGGGATCAATGTATTGACAAGCTCAGATGCCGGTTACCCCAACGGGGGTGCTGTGTTTCATGACACCGCGGTCTGGATAAACAAATAGCAGCAGGAATTTGAACATCATGAAAATCACCGGTATCAAGGCCTGGATTCTTAATGTGCCCGGGGAAGATCCGCGCCCACACTGGGTAAGCAACTTCATCGTACCCAAGGCTAACGAAGTCCTGATAGAGCTCGAAACGGATCAAGGCATCAAGGGAATAGGCATCGCGACAAGTTACACGCCGATCGAGGCGTGCAAAAAGATGCTCACCAGCGGCTTCGAAGAGCTCGTGCTCGGTGCAGACGCGCTCGCACCCGAACAGGTTTATCAAAAGATCTTCGCGCTGACATGGCAGCGTCTGGCACACGAGAAGGGCTGGAGCCGCGAAGCCATTGTCAGGATCTCGGCCGCGACCGACCTCGCAATGTGGGACATCATGGGCAAAGCAGCCGGCTTGCCTCTTTTTCGCCTGTTCGGCGGACACCGGACTGAAGTTCCGGCTTACGTGACCTGCGCCTACTACCGCGATGGCAAGGATCTCGGAGAGCTGCGCGAGGAAATGGAGATGCTCAAGTCCCAGGGACACCTCGGCTTCAAGGCCAAGGTTGGCGGCGTATCTCTGGGCGAGGACATCAAGCGAATGGAAGTTATTCGAGACGTCATTGGTTACGAGAAAGATCTGATGATCGATGTAAATCGCGCCTGGAGTCTCGATACGGCGATCGAAGGAGCGGCGGCCCTTGTCGACATCAAACCGCGCTGGCTGGAAGAGCCACTGCGCTGGAACGACGATCGACGTCAGCTGAAGCTGCTGGCCCAGCGCACCAATATCCCGCTGTCTGCCGGTGAGAGTGAACTGACCAGCGCCGGGTGCAGATCATTACTCGAAGAGCAGGCAATCCGCATTCTGCAGTTTGATTGCACCATGATGGGCGGGTTTACCGAAGGCCGAAAGCTGACGGCTCTCGCAGAGCTGAACGATGTCCAGGTTGCACCACATCACGATTGCTTCGTGCACGCCCACATTGTCGCCAGTTCCCCGGCCGGCTGCATTGTCGAATCGTTTACCGACCCCGAACGCGACCCGCTGCAGGCCGAGCTGTTCAAGGACCCGCCGCGCATCGCCGACGGCAAGCTCTACCTGAAAGAAGATCCGGGTCTGGGACTGGAAGTTCGCGAGGACTCGCTGGAGCGTTACGGTACCAGAATTCTGTAGTTCGACCGATTCTGCTTTGCAATGGCGTCAGCGGTAGACCAGACTGGTGCCTTTGAACATCACGAAATGGATTTCAGGTGACAACGGCGATCGCTCTTATTGTGCTGGGAGGCGTCCTGCTGTTTGTCGGTGGCGAGGCGCTTGTGCGCGGCGCCAGCGGCATTGCTCTTCGTTCGGGCCTCTCACCCATGGTGGTCGGACTCACGGTTGTCGCGTTTGGCACCAGCTGTCCTGAACTCGCCGTCAGTCTGGGAGCCGCGCTCGACGGACATGGAGATATGGCCATCGGCAATGTCGTCGGATCAAACATTGTCAACATCGCGCTGGTCGCTGCACTGGCCGCGCTGATCAAACCCATCGCAACCGACCGCGATCTGATACGGATTGACGGACCGGTACTGATCGCCGTTTCAGTCGCGGTCGCTGTTTTTGTCTGGCTCGGCGAAGTCACACGGACTTACGGACTGGTACTGCTGCTCCTGCTCGTGGTGTACACGGTGTTTCGCATCAAGGTAGCGCGTAACCCCAATACCGACGAAGACACGGCGCCGGGTTCCCAGTCGATCTGGATTCTCCTGCTGCTGACGATTGTCGGCATTGCGGCGCTCGCTTTTGGTGGATCGTTCCTCGTCGACGGAGCGCTGGTGTTCGCCCGTAACCTTGGCCTGAGCGAAGCGATTATCGGTCTGACCCTGCTGGCCCTGGGCACCAGCCTGCCGGAAATCGCAACGACTATTGTGGCGTCGACTCGAGGCTCAAGTGACCTCGCTCTCGGCAACGCTATTGGTTCGTGTATCTACAACGTACTGGCCGTGCTTGCCGCCACCGCGGTAATCAGCCCGATCGCCGTCAACGGTATTTCGCCTGTAGATGCGGCTATGGTTCTGGTCACGGCCATAGGCCTGTGGATCATTATCTATACGGGCAGAACCTTCACCCGACTGGAAGGCGCGACCCTGCTGGCGCTGTATTTTGGGTATTTCGCCTGGCTTTTCATCCGCTGAGCCCCCCCGGGTCGTCTAGGCTTAAAAGCAGAGTCGGTAGCTTTTATCGACAGAGCTGAACTCAGATGACAGTGGGGGAAACTGTGCGTCTTTCCAAACCGGTTGTGTCCAGGCGACGGGGTGACACCTGTGTTGGCTTTACGCTGATTGAACTGATGGTCGTGATCGCGATCATCGGAATTCTTGCGGCTGTCGCCATACCCGGTTACCAGAGCTTCATCGACAAAGGCAAAGCGGCTGAAACCGCAGCGTCAATGGTTGAGGTTCAGAGCAAGCTCGAAATCTATTTCGCCCAGCACAATTCAATGCCCGACAGTCTCGCCGCACTTGGCGTCAGTCTGAAGGACGAATGGGGCAACGATTTCATCTATCTCCCCATCGAGGGACATCCGGAGAATCTGCCCTATGCCCGGGTCTCGAAGAACTTTGCGGTTCTAAACGAAGACTACGATCTGTGGAGTCCGGGCAAAGATGGCGCTTCACAAAAAGCGATTGAGTCAGAAGCGGGACAGGACGACATTATCCGCGCCAACAATGGCAGCTACTTTGGGCTTGCCAAAAACTTCTAAACCTATTCTGAAGCAAATACTAAAGTGATGAACATGAGCCCTTCAAACAGACACAGCAATGGATTTACGCTGATCGAACTACTGGTTGTCATTGCGATCATAGGCATCGTAGCGGCGATCGCGGTACCGAGCTATCAGGACTTTGTTCGCAAGGGCAAAGAAGCGGATGCCATGGGGATGGTGCGCAGCATGGAAGGTGATGTCGAAGCATTTTTTGCCAAGCACAACTACTTTCCAGAGTACGACGAGCTCTATACGTCCAAGCCGCTGGATCCCTGGGGCAAACCAATGGTTTATCTGCCTCTGGACGGCTATCCGGCACACCTGACTTTCGCTCGAGTAGATCAGAGCATGACACCGCTGAATTCTGATTACGACATCTACAGCCTGGGTGAAGACGAAGTAACGAACAAAGTTGTCACCAGCGAGAATGCTGCTGACGATCTGCTGCGTGCCAACAACGGGTCATTTGTTGGTCGAGGCAAGGAATACTAGTCGACGAGTCGACAACACAAAATCTCTGGAAAAGGTTCTGCTATGAAGCTCGAAGCACGGATGTTTCGAAGTCGCTTTGCGCGAAAGGTCTTCGCACTGTTTCTGCTGGTCGCGATCGTCCCAATCGTACTGATCGCGCTGTTTTCGTTCAGTCAGGTCACAGGGAAGCTCGACGACGCCGGTCGCGAAGAGCTCAAGGTCGCCACGAAAACATACGGACACACCGTCTTTTCGCGACTGACACGGATCTCCCAGAGAACATGGGAACTCGTCGACGCGAGCGAGGACAAGCTTTTTGTCCCCACAGAATCAGCACAGTCTGCTCTGGAACAGTTTCAGTGGATCGCGTCTGTCGACAGTGCGGGCCAGCTGACTCCGGTGCTGGGTGACGTACCCGTCGATTTCAATGTCGCGGCAGTGCTTGCGAATACAGACCTTTCCAGTGAATCAGCGACAAATATTGTTGTCGCCGATAACGCAGGGCAACTTTCGCCGGTCATGGTTCAGTCGAAAGCATTCGACGACGGTATCGTGCACCAGATCATCAGTTCCCCCGTACCCGAACAACTCTGGGGCACGGCGGAACGCATGTCGATGCGCTATCAGTTCCACGTTTATGACAGTCGCAAACGTCTGTTGTTTTCCACAGCCGACCCAGGCGCAACGTTGCCCGCGTCGGCTCTCAATAACTTCCAGGGCCACCGCGGCGCATTTGAATTTGAGGCCGGTGATCGAAGTTTCCTCGGTGACTACTGGAGCATTTTCATGGATGCCCAGTTTGGCGGAAAAAACTGGTATGCCGTAAGTTCCAGAGAACAGGATCGTGTGCAGGCGCCGATCAAGAGTTTTAAGCTCTTCTTTCCTCTGATCGCTCTTCTGTCACTGCTTGTCGCTGCCGCGATTGGAAGCTGGCAGATTCAGAAACGTACGGGCCCCATGGATCGACTGGTAGCGGGTACCCGAAGTCTTGCACGACAGGACTACAAAACGCGTATCGATGTCGACAGCGGTGATGAATTTGAATCTCTTGGGCATTCGTTTAACAACATGGCCCAGAAGATCGACACCCAGTTCGGGATACTCAAACTGCTGGGTGAAATCGATCGGTCGATGGTCGACGCCAACAATATATCCAGCGTCGCGGCACTCCTTGTCCACAAAGGCGTGGACATCATGCCCGGAACCAGTCTGTCGGTCAGCCTGCTCAACTCCCATGACGGAGACGCCGCGACAACATGGTTTCAGTCACGTTCTGGCAGCGTCGATCAGCGCAATGAAGAAGTATCGGCAATCGTCAGGAAGCTGAATACCGCTCGATCAAACAAGGCTGCCGAAATCGACAAGCTTGGAGCGCTGCAGACGTTCTTCAAGACACATCAGGAAGCCGGCGCGAAACTGATACAGATCTTTCCAATCACCTCCGGCGAAGGCCCTATCGGACATATCGCCGTGGGCCTCACGGAAGACGTGAGCCTGGATCAGGAAGAGCAGCGACAGTTCAGAGAAATCAGCGAGCGCGTAGGCATCGCCCACGCGATGGTTGGACGCAAAAACGACCTTTATCGCGAAGCCAATTTCGACAACCTGACTTCGCTCCCGAACAGAAAACAATTTCTGGATCGACTTGACCGCATGTGCATGCAGGGGCGAAAAGGTGATGGTGGGTTTGCCCTGCTGTTTCTTGATCTTGACCTGTTTAAACAGATCAACGATTCAATGGGACATGTCGTTGGCGACAGGGTTCTGCGAGAAATTGCGGATCGACTTGCCGGAGCTGTCCGTTTTTCCGATTCCGTCGCGAGGCTCGGTGGCGATGAGTTCACGGTTCTGCTGTCGAACATCAACGATGTGACTGAAGCGACACGTGTCGTCGCGCAGATTCAGAAGCTGTTTGCAAAACCCGTGACGGTCGACAACGTCGACTTTCTCATCAACACCAGCATCGGCGTCGCGGTATTTCCCGACAACGGCATCACGGGTGCAGACCTTTTGAAAAATGCCGACACGGCAATGTACGCGGCAAAGCAGGAAGGCAGCGGTCGATTCAGAATTTACGAATCAAGCATGACGGACATGATCCGTGAGCGGGTCACCCTTGAATCTGAACTTCGCAAGGCTCTCGATCGGGATGAAATGGAGGTTCACTATCAGCCCGTAGTCGACAACCGAACGGACGAAGTCGTCGGTGCCGAGTCACTCATTCGCTGGCGTCACCCGGAACGGGGGATGGTACCGCCGGATCACTTTATTCAGATTGCTGAACAATCCGGTCTGATTGAAGACATCGGAACTTTTGTGCTGCGAGAGTCCATCGCCCATCACAAGCGATGCGCCAGCGTCGGTCTGACGCTCAACAAGATCGCGGTCAACATCTCGGCGCGTCAGTTCATGCTTCCGGATTTTGCCAACACCATTGAACAGCTTCTGGACGAACTTGATTTCGACGGCAAATATCTCGAGCTCGAGATGACCGAAAGCATGTTGATGAAAAACCTCGACCACACCAACTCTGTGATCAGTCAGCTGCACGACCGTAATGTGCGATTCTCCATCGACGATTTTGGTACAGGCTATTCGTCACTGAATTACCTCATGAAAATTGATGCCGACACGATAAAGATCGACAAATCGTTCATCGACGAAATCACAACAGACCCGAAAGTCTGCGAAATCATCAAGGCCATCATTTTCATGTGCAACGGCCTCGGCAAGACGATCATTACAGAAGGTGTCGAAGACGAAGCGCAAATGCAGTTCCTGCGGCAGATGTCGTGTCACTTCGTTCAGGGCTGGTACTACAGCAAAGCCCGGCCCAGTAAGGACTTCATCAGTTATGCAGCTGGCGAAACCACGATTCAACCGGCCGCAGACTGGATATAGTGCCCCGCGGCCGGCGCGTTCTTCCCGTAACGCGCTGGTCCGTGTATCTTAGGCGCCCTCTGTAATCACGGTTAAGTTCGCAAACGCAAGCTTCCGCCCCTGGTACGTTTTGCTGTCATGTGTGCTGCATCCATTCGATCCGAACTCGAAAAGAAAATCCGCTCCCGAATTTACTCCCAGCCGATCACAGGTCCGCTGATGGAGTTGCCGCGGCTCGAGAGATCTCTGCTGTTTGCAGAACTTTCCAATCATGTTTACCTGACCGAAGAGGTCGCGTCGGAATGTGCGCGCTTTCTTGGCTTTCCTGTCCATCACTACTTTGACAGAGACGGATCCCAGGCCTTCACTTTCGAAAACGACGTCGACTGCATTTTGGTGTTTCGAGGTACCGAACCTAACGAATGGAACGACATCAAGGCTGACATAGACGCAGCTTCGGTCGTCGCCGAAACGATTGGGCGGGTCCACCGCGGTTTCAAGACGGAAGTTGACGATCTGTGGCCCGAGATAGAACGGTCATTGATCAACAACAAAAAGCAGCTGTGGATTGCCGGACACTCTCTCGGCGGAGCGATGGCCACCATCAGCGCAAGCCGATGTCGTCTCGCCCATATCCAGACCTCGCCTATCGAGGTTTACACGTTCGGCAGCCCCAGAGTTGGCAACAAGATTTACGTCAACCACGCAATCGTCAACCACTATCGCTGGGTCAACAACAACGACATCGTGACCCGGGTGCCGCCGACGTGGCTACGCTATCGACACACCGGCAAAGAGCAGTACATGAACGCGTACGGCAAGATTCGGGAAATGACCACCTGGCAGCGAACCAAGGATCGCTGGCGGGGATTCTGGATGGGCGTCAAGCAGGGCTCTGTAGACCACTTCAGCGACCACATCATGGATCGCTATATCGAGAACATTTACGCCGCGATTCAGGAAAGAAAGCGCGAAAAGGCGCCAGGCAAAAAAGATATCGTGATCTAGTGGCCAGGTCCGGAACACAGGAGCGTGCCCCCTTGCTCGGCACGAACGGGCCTGCGGGGCCTCACGCCTGGGCCCGGACGGCGATCGCGTACCGCAAAGCCCTCGCAGCTCGCTTGGGCGCGGTAACGCTAGACGATCACACCGATGGCGATAGCTACAATCGACGCCGTAAGTACCCACGCGACGACCAGAACGTTCTGCAGCGAGACAATCTGAAGATGCTCGACGAGAGCGCTGGATGACACTGATGGCATTGAAACTGGCATGTAAGTCACCTTTGCGGCTGCTGTGCTGACTGAAACCAGTGTTCCCGGGTCCGGCGACGCCGCGCAATGCAATCTGACCTTTTATCGTCAGATTACCCGACAGCCGGTAGCCGCCGAGTCATTTGCCTGCATCTAAGGCAAAAGGATGATCAATGACCCATCAGGGCGCTTAATCCGCGCGGATCCTCAAGCATTGGGTGCAGCTGCTGCGCGCTGATCGCCCGTGAGAAGAAGAAACCCTGGCCCGCGTCGCAGCCGGCCTGACGCAGAATCTTGAGCTGCTGGTCGGTTTCGACGCCCTCGGCGACGATCTTGAGATTCAGGCGATGCGCCATCTCAATCAGCGAAACAACGACCCCGCGATCGTGCTCATGTTCGGTGATCGGCTTTATCGCATGGCGATCAATCTTGACTACGTCGATCGGCAGGTTGCGCAGGTGATTGATCGACGATGACGACGACAGAAAATCATCTATCGCAAGCTTCACCCCCTGGCGGCGAATCTTCTTCAGAAAATCGTGGGTCTCATGGGATTCATCGATGCAGCACCGCTCGGTGAGTTCGACGCCGATGGCATTCTCGGAACGAGTCAGTCCAACGTCATCGAGAACGGTGTCCAGAACCTCATCATAGCTCCCCACCAGACGTCGGTCGGTTGCGAGATTGACCCAGATTCGGGGCGCCGCGAACAAACTGTCTTTCCATTCACGAGCCTGTCGCGCGCCCGCCCGGAGCACCCAGTCATCGAGGTCTGACAGAAGACGTGAATGACTGGCGATTTCGACGACCGATTCGGTATCGAGAAGACCGCGCTTGGGGTGAGTCCATCGCAACAGTGCTTCCACGTCATCGATTTGACCGGTGGCCAGATTGACGACGGGCTGGTAGTGCAGCTCAAGCTCGTCATTTTCGATGGCGGATCGCAGATCGTTTTCAAGGGAACGGTGGGACGCTGCGTTGGTGTGCATTTCGCTTGAGTAAAATGCGTATCCGTTGCGACCCTGCGCCTTGGCCTGGTACATGGCAGTGTCAGCGCAGTTGATCAGCCCATACACATCTCGCGCGTTCTGGGGCGAAAGAGCAATGCCAATACTGACCGAGCCCGCGACGGTCTGACCGTCGTCAAGCACGTACGGTCGTTCTATCTCGGCAATCACTTTTTTGGCAACTCGCTCGGTACCCTGGGGGCCGTTGATCTGGGAGAGCAGGATCACAAATTCATCCCCGCCAAGTCGCCCGACGGTGTCCGACTCCCTCACGCACGCCTGCAGACGACGGGCCGTTTGACGCAACACCTGATCGCCTGCCCCGTGCCCGAACGTATCGTTGATCCATTTGAGGCGGTCCAGGTCAACAAACATCAGGCCCAGCATGGCTTCGCTGCGACGATTCGCCAGAATCGCGTTATCGAGGCGATCGATAAAAAGCGCCCGGTTCGGCAGCTTGGTCAGTGAATCGAAGTTGGCTTTTGTCCAGACTTCCTTGTCGTGGAGCTTGTTTCTGGTGACGTCTCGCAGGGATACGAGCCTTGCCGGCTGGGTACGCCACTGCGTCGACACGACGCGCATGTGGGCGTGGCGATCCCCGGGTAGCTGCACCTCGGCAAATTCGCCAACCACCAGCGGCATGCCAAATGTTTCTCCCATCAGCTGCTCACGCGTGCGTCCCAGCAGCTGCTGGGATGCGCTGTTGGCAAACACGACCTCGCCCTGGTCACTGACGATGAGCATGCCGTCGGGATTGGTTTCAATCAGCTCGTGCATTCCATGACGAAGACGATGGCGCTCCAGAGCATGAAGAATGGTTCGAGTGAGTACTGTGCTGGTCAGATTCTCGCGAATGACACAATCCTGGGCATCGGCGCGGATCGCGTCGATCCCGAGCATGGTGTCACTGGAGCCGATGATTGCGATAACAATCGCGTCTTCGCGTATCTCCCGGCGCAGGCGGGTCAGACCTTCAAGTCCTTCTGATTCTGGCGTCGATAAATCAACAATGACCACATCGGCTGACTGGTCATCGCAGGCTGCGTCGATTGTCGCGCAGTTGCGGGCGACAAAATTGGGTTCCGGTGCCAATACGTCCACGACCGACCCCTCGGGGATCGGTTCGGCCGCCACAGACACAACCCGGTACAGTGCCCGGCTCAGTGTCGTGACGTTGGTCGTGTTGTCAGAACGCACGGTGTCTAAACCTCTGACACCCCCGGTCTATATGGAGATCACAGCCCTGTGTGAATCCTTGATCGCGTAGCAACAACTTGCGCGTACTTCCCGCTAGCGCTGACGTCTCTCAACCTTAATTTATTCTCTGGCGAGTGTGGTTGATGAGATGAAGTTGTCCAACAATTGATCCCCGTTACTGTTCCGGGGCGTCCTGCAATTTTCTTTGTTGCCGCTGTCCTTGCCGTAGCCCTCTACGGCTTCGCGGAGGATAGTCCAAGTTCCTGCGCGACGGCAGTGGCGTTGCCAAAATCACCAACCAGTTTTCTGGTTTTGCCTTCTATTTCCACCAGCAGTGTTGGCGTGACGAAAACACCTCGTTCCGCAGCCGCCGCGGGATCATCGTGAAGGTCAACGACCTCAAGCACATACCTGTTGGCCCATCGATCTTCACAAAAATGACGAAAGTGTTCGATCGTCGCGTTGCTGGTTGCGGTGCTGCCGGTGACGTACATCGTGCATTCGTACGCATCCGCTGTCGCACCGTCATCGGTCGGCCGATCTTTTGCGGGATGCCTGCGCCGCTCTGATGTGTCTCCCAAACCCGCCATTAACCGTAAAATCCCTGCAAAAACCCTGCTTCAGCTGTTCAAACTATTCTCTCTAAGGGGTGAAAACTGTGCGAAATATCACACTTTTCTGGGTGTCCGACAGGACGAGGCATATTTCTGCTAAGTACCTGATTTTTTTACGATGATACGATGTAGAACAGTGTAGAAAGAGACTTCGCATCGGGTTCTGGCAATCCTCGAGAACACCGCAGCCCGCCACCGCCCACAACGGCTCTCAGTTGACCTTGAGTGCCGAAAAAGACCTTACTTCGATGCCGGGTGCAAGGCCGGCAGAATCATCCGCTACACAGACCTTTATCGCCATGAATGCCAACGCCAGTCCCGATCCCGCCGCCGTCAGCCAGATTCTCATCATCGATGATGATGAGGAGCTTTGTGAGCTCCTGAGCGACTACTTCTCCTCCGAGGGGTTCAGCATTCGAGCCGAACACAACGGCCGCAGCGGCCTCGCGACACTCGATAGCGATACCTACGACCTCGTCGTCCTCGACGTCATGATGCCGGTCATGGACGGCTTCGAGACCTTGCGTGAGCTGCGTCGGAAATCCAATGTACCCGTAATCATGTTGACGGCGCGTGGTGAGGAGGTTGATCGTATCGTGGGGCTTGAGCTCGGCGCCGACGACTACCTGTCAAAGCCTTTCAACCCGCGCGAGCTCACCGCCCGCATCCGGGCCGTGCTCAGACGCGGCACGGCCGAATCTCCCAAGCCAAGCGGCCACGTCAGCTTTGAAGACATCGTGATTGATCTCGACCGACATGAGTTGACGGTCGCTGGAGAATCGGTGGTCGTAACCAATGCCGAGTTCAAGCTGATCCACCGACTGACACAGTCACCCGGCCAGGTCGTAACCAAGGAACAGTTGACCGAATACGCGCTCGGTCGCGCGCTTGAAGAACACGATCGAAGCGTCGACGTGCACGTGAGCAATCTTCGCAAGAAAATCGGAAATCGACAGGACGGATCGGTACGCATACGCACGATTCGCGGCGTTGGATACCTGCTCGAAAACGCAAACTAGATATCCCGTCACCTCTGAGGCACAACGTCTGAATGCGAATTTTCTGGAAACTGTTTCTTGCCTTCTGGACCACGACGATCGTCATGGTTGTGATCAGTGTGTGGCTCACAACCGTGGTCGGCCGCAATACCATCGGACAGGTTGATCGATCCGAGATTTCCAATGCCGCATTGAATATTGCCGGAGAGATACGCAACAACGGGATCGCGTCCCTGACGCCCGAAGCTATCAAACTGCACAAAAAGACCGGGGTGCGGCTGGTGGTGCACGACGGCAACGGGGCCATGGTAATCGGCCGCCAGCGTCGCGATACGATAACGGAAAAACTGACTGCCTGGCTCGCCGGCATCAGCGCCAAACAGGTACAGGTGACGGACCCTTCCGGTGCACGATTTACCGTCAGCACCTATGCACAGGGCAACGTACCCCGTCGCCTCGTTTTGCAGTACCAGTGGTTTCGATTTCTGCTGATGGTGACAGTGAGCGGAATATTCTGTTACCTCATTGCCAGGTACATATTCGCGCCGATCGTCGCGATCAATCGCACGTCGCAGCTGCTGTCCGACGGTGAACTGTCCGCCAGAGTTCCGTCGAGGGTGTGTAAACGCAGCGACGAATTCGGCTCCCTTGGCCGCAACTATAACGGCATGGCTAACCGACTCGTCAGCCAGATCGACAACCAGGCACAGCTGTTGCGCGACGTCTCGCACGAGCTGCGCTCTCCTCTTACCCGGCTTCAGGTCGCCCTCGGACTGATCGAGAAAAGCGGCGACACGGCCAACGAAAAATCCATAGCCCGCATCGAAACCGAGGCGAGTCGACTCGAAGACATGATCAGCCGAATACTCTCGGTTGCCCGCATGGATAACGACGAACAGACCCACGAATTTGAACCTGTGGAGCTGGTCGACATGATCAGCAAAATTGTTCGTGATGCCTCGTTCGAAGGAACCGCCAGCAACAAGCGCGTCAAGATGAATCTGGCAACGCCGGTGCAGACAATGGCCAATGCCGATCTTCTGCAAAGTGCCATCGAGAACGTCATAAGAAACGCACTGCGTTACACCAGCACGGACCACGCGGTCGAAGTCAGTGTCAGTCGGGACAGCGTCGACCCGGACTGGGTGCAGATCAGCGTATGTGACGGTGGTCCCGGGGTACCTGAAGCAGACATCGACAGGCTGTTTGATCCGTTTTTCAGGGTCTCGGACGCGCGCGACAGGAAGTCAGGTGGCGCCGGCCTTGGACTGAGCATCGCCGATCGCGCCATTCGTGCTCATGGCGGCACCATCGGCGCCGAAAACCGCATTGAAGGCGGACTGCTGGTGACAATCAGAATTCCGCTGACGGCGCCTCTGGATGAAGCTGCGGTAATCGCGCAACCTGAATTCGAACACGAACTGCGATCGGAGCCGGCGCGCCTCGATACCGACTCGGAGCCCACCCTGACGACCGGCGCGCGACTCGCGAATCACTGAGCGTGTGCCGCAAACTCTGCCCCTGACCTTCAGCAGAGCAGCGGGTTCATTCGAAAAGTCGATCGTCGAGCGTGTCCCAACCGAGGTCCGGTTCAAACCTGTCACCGTAGCGCTTGGCAAGTTCCTCGAGTCTTTCACGAAGATCCCGGACACCCTCGTCACGGATGTAGTTCATGGGCCCGCCTCTGAACGGAGCAAACCCGGTTCCAAATATGACCCCGCCATCAAGCAGTTCGGTGTCAGCCACGACGCCTTCGCGCAAACACGCCACTGCCTCGTTCACAAACCGCAGAATCATTCGATCTTCCATGTCTTCAGGAATCGAGCTGGATTTGTCGACCCGGCCCTTCACCGGCTTGCCCTTTTTCCATTCGTAGAATCCGCGACCGGTTTTCTTGCCAAGATCACCCGCTTCGACTTTTTCTATCAAACGTACCGGCACTTCGTCGCCAAATGCCTCGCCAAGATTCTTCGCAACCGACAGGCAGATATCGAGACCAACCGTATCTGCGAGAGTGATCGGTCCCATCGGCATGCCAAATTCTGTTGCCGCCTTGTCAATGGCGGGTCCGGGCACACCTTCATCGAGAAGCTCAACGGCTTCCATGAGATACGGCATGAGTATTCTGTTCACAAGGAAGCCGGGTGAACTGTTAACCGGCACAGGCAGTCGACTGATCTGATGCGCAAAAGCAGCAGCACGATCAATCTCGACCTGAGCGGTTTGTTCTGACGCGACGATCTCGACCAGCTGCATCTTTGCAACCGGATTAAAAAAGTGCAGACCCACCAGGCGCTCTGGACGAGCCAGCGCCTCGCTCAGTGTTTCAAGTGGAATACTCGATGTATTCGTTGCCAGAACCGCCCCGGGCTTAAGTCGTGGCTCGACATCGCGAAACAGACCCTGCTTGGCTTCGATGTTCTCGAATATCGCTTCGATGACCACGTCTGCCCGGGCAATGCCGTTGCCCGCAGCGTCGGGCATGAACCGGTCCATGGCTGCCGTTATCCGCATTGGATCCTTGAGTCTGCGACTGAACAGCTTGTGGGCCCGCGACACGACTCTTGCGAGCGCCTCCGGTGCTCGATCCTGAATCGTCACTTCCAGACCCTGAGCGGCGCACCAGGCTGCGATGTCTCCGCCCATGACACCTGCGCCAATGACGTGTACCCGTTCTACCTTGGGAGCACCATCTGCACCGGTGTTCTTACCAAGATCTTTAAGCTGCTCCTGCAAAAAGAAAACCTTCACCAGACCCCGGGAAGTATCCGAGGTAATCAGCCGCGCTACAGATTGCGCCTCTGCTTCGAACATCTCTTCGCGATCACCACCGTGTTCAACCCACAGATCGATCAACGAAAACGGCGCTGGATAGTGACTCTTGCTGGCACGTTTCGACGTCTTGTCGCGCATGACCTTCGCGAGCGCGTGCCTGGCGCCCGGGTAATTTGCGGCAGCAGCGGCGCCCTTCGCCACGCGACGCGGCTTGCCGCTTTGAATGAGTTTCAGAGCCGCGCGAGTCAGATGTCGGGGGGCAACGGCCATGTCTACAAGGCCGCTGCGGCGAGCGGCGCGAGCGCGCATGTTGCGGCCCGTCAGCATCATCTCCATGGCCTTGGCTGCGCCAATCGTTTCGATTGATCTGACCGTTCCTCCAAACCCCGGATGAATGCCAAGCATCACTTCGGGAAAACCCAGTCGGGTCGCGTCGTCGTCGGCACAGACGCGATACCGACAAGCCAGCGCCAGCTCAAGTCCACCGCCAAGACAGTGTCCCTGAATCATCGCGACTACCGGTGCCGCGAGGTCTTCAAGACGCGCAAATATGCGATGCGCTTCACGAATGTACTCGAGCGCTTCTTTCTCGCCCGGGACATCGGCGAACTCCGAGACATCGGCGCCAACAATGAAGCTGCCAGGTTTGCCGGATCGAAGAATGATGCCTTTGGCGTTCAGCTCGACAACGATGTCGATGGCCTTGTCCAGCTCTTTAACGACTTCTTCAGACAGCGAATTCTGTGACGCACCGGCGCGATCAAGTATCAGCCAGTAGATACCGGGAGACGATTTCTCCGGCTCGATTCGCCAGTTCAGCAAGCCTGTGGCCTTGTCCAGCGCCGGGTTACGTTCGGCAGTGGTGCTCGGGTTGTTAGTAGACTCAGACATCAGATTCTCCGGGCGCTCAGGCCGCACGCTCCAGCAGCACGGTTCCGCCCTGACCACCACCGATGCAGATTGTGGCGATTCCGCGATTCGCATTGTTCTCTTTAAGTACGTGCAGCAGGTGCAGGATTATTCGGGCGCCACTTGCGCCAACCGGATGCCCAATGGACACCGCTCCGCCGTCAACATTAAGCCGGTCCCGATCAAGTTCTCCAAGCGCCCCGTCAAGCTCCAGCTCATCACGACAGTAGGCGGCGCTCTTCCAGGCTTCGACGCAACCGAGGACCTGGGCCGCGAAAGCCTCGTTCAGTTCCCAGTAGTCCACATCGTCAAGTGCAAGACCCTGTCGCTTGAGCACAGGCGTTGACGAGTGCACAGGACCAAGACCCATTTGTGCGGGATCAAGACCAGCCCACTGGGTGTCAACAATGCGGCCCATGACTTCGAGATTGTGCTTCTTCACCGCATCTTCGCTTGCCAGAATCAGCATGGCGGCGCCATCGGTAATCTGGGAACTGTTGCCCGCGGTCACGTTGCCCACATCACGATCAAATATGGGTCTGAGCCTGGCGAGCTTTTCCATATCGCTGTCGCGTCTGAGTCCGTTATCGTTCTCGTAGGCGTTGCCTTTGGTGTCGAATAGAGGATCGATCTCGGCAGCGAGACGGCCTTCGTCGATCGCGGCTGCCAGACGCCGATGACTTTCGAGCGCAAAGGTGTCCATCTGTTCGCGACTGATGTTAAAGCGATGGGCAACTTTCTCGGCTGTTTGCCCCATGGACAGTCCGACAATAGGATCCTTCAGACCCTTGAGCAGACTGATCACAGGCTTCAGGTGCCCCGGACGCAACTTGCTCATGGCTTTGAGACGTGCGGATGCGCTCTTGGCACGATTAAAGTCAGCAAGCCAGTTAACCATGTCATCGCTGTAGAACAGCGGCGCGTGACTCATGGCTTCGGTTCCTCCGGCAAGCACCAGGTCAGAGCGGCCAAACGCGATGTTGGTAGCGGCTGTATCGACTGCCTGCATGCCGCTTGCGCAATTGCGCTGGACGGTCCAGGCAGGCGTGCCCTGCCCACATCCGAGCCGCAGGGAAACCACCCGACCGATATTCGCTTCGTCGGCGTCGGGGCCAACGCAGCCGATCACGACTTCGTCGAGTTCTTCGGGCTCGAATGACTGGCGCGACAACAGCGATCGGCCAGCGGAAACCGCCAGATCGGCGGCAGCGAACGGCCCTGGCTTGCCGGCCGCCCTCAAAAACGGAGTACGACTGCCATCGACAATGAAAACGGATCTACCTTGATGCATTTTATTTCCAGATCAACTGTTCGTTATTCAACACTAGACCATTATGCTAGCGCATGAGTCACACCTACAGAACCGCGAATCTGCCGCCTCGTCCCTCCATGCGCCGGAAGTTCGGGGTACCGGAGGTGAACTAACGTGACGCTGACAGACAGCTGCGAACCAGGGGTAGTGATCGACCGACAGTTTGTAGCGATTGCGGATAGCCAAAGATGCCTGACAAACAACCCGGGAACTTCACGGTTTTGACAAACGAAAAACACGATGCAAACAACGCCGGGCCCGGGCCTCAACACGAGGACTCCCGCAGACCTGTCAGATCATTCGTACGTCGCGAAGGACGAATCACCAAGGGTCAGCAACGGGCGCTGGATTCACTGCTTCCCGTATTGGGAGTCGATCACATTGAAGGGCCTCTCAACGCAACCGAGGTTTTTGGGCGCAAGGCCCGTCTCACCGTTGAAATCGGATTTGGGAACGGCACCTCGCTCGTGGAGATGGCGCGTGTCGAGCGGGAATGTAATTTCCTCGGCGTCGAAGTCTACAGACCCGGGGTCGGCAAACTCCTTCTGGACGTTGAGCGAGAGAATATCGACAACATCCGCGTTTCAACGCTCGATGCTCACGAGCTGATCGAAAACAGAATTTCGGAGAACTCGGTTGACCGGATTCTCATCTTTTTTCCGGACCCGTGGCCAAAGAAAAAACACCTCAAGCGTCGTTTGATCCAGGCGGATTTTGTCGAGGTACTCGCGAGCCGACTGACGCCAGCCGGAATCCTGCACGTAGCGACGGATATCGAATCCTATGCTCACCACGCCATGGAAGTACTCGAAGGCTGCACGCGACTGCGAAACACCTCAGGCGCAGGATCCTTCACCGATCGTCCAGCCTGGCGACCGGTTACCAAATACGAACTACGCGGCACCCGCCTCGGTCACAGCGTATTTGATCTTGTCTACGACCGGGCATAGGCGTCGATCCAAACCCCTATTCGCTATCGGTGCGCGTAGAGAGAGACTCAATGACACCCGCGCTGTCCACGACCAGTGAAACCTCGATGGGTCGACAGCACACGTAGCAGTCTTCGATGTAGTTCTGTGAGCCCATGGACGCGTCTACGGTTGTCGAAAAACTTTCGCCGCAGTAGGGGCAGGTCAACTCTTTTTCGTCAATCATTGATCAAGCTTGTGGTGAAATCATCAGCGACTTTACCGCACCCCGATAAAAAAACGGATTCACGCTTTGTCAGCGTGAATCCGTTTTTCAATTCGCCCAATGCGGTGTACAGACATCTGTTCCGGACTTGTCGTAAGTTTTGTGTCTCACACAAAATTTACGACGGGTGATGCAGTCATCTCTGTCTTCGGATTGTTGTGTTCTTCTTGTTATTTTTTATTTTTGCCCTTTGACAGTACCGAGAAAGTTGCAAACCCCTGAGTCGAACGAGTCTCTTCCCTCCAGTTGGCGTTGATCGACTTGTTGTTATTCTTGTCGATACGACGATCAATTATTGTTTTAGTTACTCGTCGCGCGCGCCAGTATACGCAGGCGAATTTCCGGGTCAAAGATGCCTGCGGGGAAATGCGCCGGGCAGATGCGATTTCTGCCACCGCCCGCTGACGCCAGACACTACATGTTGTGGTCCCGGGAATCAGGATGCGCTACATGAGGAACGACATTCCCCAGAAGGCGGAAATCGCGAGAAAGGTACCCCCGAGGGTCGCCAGCATGAAGGAGGCGACGTCTTCGCCCATTAATTCATCAATCGAGTTATATATCGGGCCGGATTGGCGTTTGCCCACCACGAACAGATAAAAGCCGGCGATAAACAGCAGAATTGGTCCCATACTTATTGGCCGCATCCAGTCGATACGGACCGCTCCACATTCACAAACACTGGCTTTCAGTATAGACCACGGCCTAAGCGATTGAATTCAGGTCGATTTTCCGCACTATAATCAACGTCGCGATCCACCCCGAATCAAGGAAGACAGTCGTACGCCACATGTGGGATCCGTACTCCGATCAGCCGTATCGAATCAAGGGCGAGGACAAGTCCCGACTGTCCCCGGCCGCGTTGATCGAGTACGCCAAAACGGCGGGAACCGCTGTTGGACTCGCACCGGCAATTGCCTGGCACTACCTGACGATCAATCGCAGGTCGCGACCGGATAAGAATCAGTTTGCCGGGCTGAGCGTAAGCGCGGATCCGCGTTTTGCCGATGCGACAGAAGATCTCGTGGCCGAGCTTGGCGTCCGGCAACTGCTGCTGCGAATTCCTGTCTGGGAAGCTGATCGTGTTGGTGACTACGTCACCTTCATGCAGCGTTTTGGGCAGGATCGTTTTCTGATTAACATTCTGCAGGATCGCGAGCACGTTCATGATATCGAGCGCTGGCAACGTAACGTTCGAACGATTGTCGAGGCAACTCATGCTCTGACCCCCACGTTTCAGATTGGCAACGCGATAAACCGAACCAAGTGGGGCTGTCTGCACAGTGGCGAGTACCTGCGTCTCGAAACCGCGATCGAAGATGTCCGCAGGGACTTCCCTGCAACACGTTTTCTCGGCAGTTCGGTGATCGACTTTGAACCCCTGGTCACGTTGCGAACACTGTTTAACGGACACGACTACAGCTTCAATGCGTGCGCCAGCGAACTGTACGTCAACCGTCGAGGGTCACCGGATTCACGCCAGTTCGGCATCTTTGGACTTGCCGAAAAAATTCGGCTGGTTGCCGCTCTGAGCGCGATGTCGAACCGCATCGTCGACCAGCCAGATCCCCCACGAATCTGGATCACCGAGACCAACTGGCCGCTGCTCAACACCCGGCCCTGGACACCAAATTCCGGCGACCCGCGCTCAACCGTCGATGAAGAGACCCAGGCCCGATATCTCACCCGTTATTATCAAACAGCGTGGCAAACTGGTCTCGTGGAACGCGTGTACTGGTGGCAGCTGATAAATCCGGGCTACGGCCTGGTCGACCACAGGCCCGGAAAACTGCGCAAACTGCCGTCGTTCGATGCGTTCAAACGGGTGGTTTCAGGTGTTTTTTACCAGTGACAAACCGACTGAACATCTAAACTCAGGGGCATGAACGATATGAATTTTCGCGCCGGCGTATCGCCGACAGCACTGGATCTGGGTTCGCGCCTGGAGAGCAAACAGGCCGTTATCGGCATCGTCGGCATGGGCTATGTCGGGCTGCCGCTTTTTCTGCGCTATCTCGACGTCGGCTATCGCGTGGTCGGTTTCGACATCGATCAAAGCAAGATCGACGCGTTGAATCGCGGCGAAAGCTACATCGCCCATATCGATGGCTCGGCCATGGAAAACGCAGAAGCGGATCGCTTCCGGGGCACCAGCGACTTTGCCGATATCAAGGACGTGGACGCGATCATTCTGTGTCTTCCAACGCCGCTGGACAATCACCGCGAGCCCGATCTGTCCTATGTCCTGAATTCGATGGAGCTGATTCTGCCGCACATGCGAACGGGTCAGGTTCTGTCGTTTGAAAGCACAACCTATCCCGGAACAACGGACGAGGAACTCGCCCCGCTCATCGAGAAAAGTGGCCACACCATTGGTGACGGCGTGTTTCTGGTTTATTCCCCTGAGCGTGAAGATCCGGGCAACCCCAACTTCACGACCTCGACGATCCCGAAGGTGTACAGCGGTATTACACCATCGTGCAAGCACGTGGGTGCAGCACTTTACGGCCACGTGATCGATGAACTGGTGCCCGTGTCTTCGACTCGAACGGCCGAGATGACCAAAATTCTCGAGAACACCTATCGCGCGGTCAACATCGCGCTGGTCAACGAGCTGAAACTCGTCTCCGATCCGATGGGGATCGACATCTTCGAGGCGATACGAGCAGCCGCAACCAAACCCTTCGGGTTTACGCCTTTTTATCCCGGGCCGGGACTTGGCGGACACTGTATTCCGATTGATCCGTTTTACCTCACCTGGAAGGCTCGCGAGTACGAACTCACCACAAGGTTTATCGAACTCGCTGGTGAAACGAACTCGAAGATGCCGGACTACGTGATCACCCGAATCACTGACGCGCTGAACACGCAGTCTCGCTCGGTCAAGGGTTCGCGAATTCTCATTCTGGGTGCGTCATATAAAAAGAACGTCGACGACATGCGCGAGTCACCTTCTGTGGTGATCATGCAAAAACTCGAAGAACGTGGCGCTCACGTCAGCTATGCGGATCCGTTCGTACCGCGACTGCCCACAATGCGACGGTTCGATCTTGGTCTGGAGGCAATTGACCTTGATGACCCGGCGGTAGCCTCTTTTGATTGCGTCGTCGTTTCGACAGACCACGATGATTTCGACTGGGAAATGATCGGCCGAACATCGCGACTGATTGTAGACACGCGCGGTCGTTTTGTAGCCGATAACGAACGGATTTTTCGCGCCTGAGTCTACCGTCACCGACGACTTCTTCGTAACGGTTTGTAAGCGAAGCGTCACACGCGCCTCCTGTCGTCTGTTGTATTGGTCCTTCGCGCGTCGTTGCGACGATCGATGTATCGCGTTGTCGATATAATCGCGCAGTGTACATCGTCGCCCACTGCCTCGTGTTTTTTCTTCCAGGATTCCTGGTCTGCGCAGTTCTGGGCGTACAACGACAGGTTCTCACGCTGTCATTTGCGTTGTCGTATTGCTGGATCACTGCGCTTACGCTGATAGCTCTTGAAACTGAGTTGAGCTTCACCCGGTTCGCGGGTATCTGGCTCGCTGTGCTGGTCGCGCTCACGGTGTTCGCCTGGGTAGCGGAGGCTCGCTGGCAGCGAAGACTTGGCGACTCGTGGGTTGCGAGCGTTTTTGCGGTACCCGTCAGCTGGTTCAGCGGTGCCGCCCTGATTGTTCTGGGGGTCGTCGCGTGGCTGCTGGTTGCTGGTCCCTACATTCAGACACCCTCGGACGTGCTCGGCCATCTCGCGTATGTGCAGGGAGCCATCGCCGATCTTCGAATCGACGGTGAGTTCACTGCGGGCTATGGCATTGGGGTTGTTGAAAACCCTCCGACGCTGTCCTGGTACTACATCATCGCAAGCCTCGTCAGGCTGTCGGGACAGTCGTTTGACTCAATGCTGCTGCAGGCGTCCATAGCGAATACCACGACGCTGCTCGTTATTGTGTTCGGCTTTGGCGCGACGGTGTTCAGTCGCATACCCGGCCCAAGAGCAACTATCCTGTTGGCGTTTCTGACAACAGTGCTGTTCGCGATCCACAGCGGCGTCAATGTATTCGCGTACGTACGCTACTACGTCTTCGCGCCAGGCTTTTTGCTTCTTGCGCTGTATTTTTCAACTATCGCCTGCGTGCTGCGATTTGCCGACTCCCGTGGACTGCCTTTTTTCTGGTGTGTGCTGACCGCGACGTTCACCCTGGTTGCGACCCGGGTTCACATGCAGGAGGCGATTTTCACAGCGGTGATATTCGCACTGCTGATGGTTTATCTGAGTGTCGAAAAACGCTTTAAGGTTCTGGGCGCGACCGATGCGAAGCCCGTCACGATTGAGTCGGCGGGCTCGCGACTGCATGGGACCACTACAGCACTAAGGGTTCACTGGTTCGTGCTCGCGAGCGTCGTGATCATCGGATTTGCCGCGCTCTTTTTCTGGTCCCACCTGAGTTTGACAAAAAACATTGTCTTCGACGAGCGCGTACTGTCGATCCAGAAGTATCTTCCAACAACAAGAGACGCCTATTTTCTGAATCCAGCCTGGCAGTTTTATCGTGTGATCGGTGCCTGGGGAGTTGTGGTGTATATCGGGTTTGTCGTTTCCTGGTCGCGAATGCGCGAACACCCGTTTATTGTTGTTGGAATGCTGAGTCCGATCGCAACGGTATTCAATCCGTTTTTTGTCGATCTGTTCCTGCGTCATTCATACGCACAGAACCTCTGGCGCTTCAGTTTGCTCGTGCCTGTCGCATTTGCCGGAGCCTTGCTCGCCGTCCATGCCTTCAGAGATCTGAAAGGATCTGGCTCTTTGAAGAAACTCGCGAGCTGCGCGTTTCTCGCGACATCCGCGTTGACGCTGTCCGTCGACCAGATCGGCTCCATTCCGACCTGGGTCCGATGGCAAACGTTGACTCAGATTCCAGCCGATCAGTCACCACAACACCTCGCCGACCTCATAGCACACCTCAATGAACTCGACGAACGCACGCGGGTGATTACGGATCCTGTAACGGGGTATGTCATCACGGCTGTAACCCCGACGTTCAATTTGCGCAAAAAGTTCTTTCGGCCAAAGATTCGCGAGCTTGAGGTTGCCTATTTCTCCACACAGCGCCGACCTTCGTTAACAGGACGACTGCTGGTGATCAATCGCCGGGATGCGAGTGCGAGCGAAACCGGCAGCAATTCTGGCCACTGGCCGGCTGAAATGA
>CALHMG010000092.1 GCA_938034705.1 uncultured Gammaproteobacteria bacterium | reverse complement strand
CGATGTTGTTATTACCGATCAGGTCCCGGTTGGCATGGGCTTCATTGGAGCGAGTCTTGTCACCACGGCTGCCGACAGCGCGTACATCTCCGGTAACTTTGCCGGCACCGCCGCTATCTCGACGATCACCCACCCGACATCAGCCGCGCTGCTGGGTCAGGATGGTGAGGATGTCGTTCTTGACCTGGGTGATGTCGTCGCAAACGGCGTCACGTCCAGCGACGCCACATCAGACAACACGTTCGTCATTCGTGTCACCCTGCTGGTGCTGGATGTGCCGTCGAATGATGGGCTGGCTCCTGGGCAGACCGCGCTTGAAAATACGGCAACCCTGAACTGGGAGGACCCTGAAGGCGGAACCCAGACAGAATCTGACGATTCGGCGACCGATACAGAAATTATTGTTGAAGAACCCAATCTTGTCGTTGAAAAGGACGTCGATATTCCATCTGCGCCCGGGGTGACCTGGGGACTGCCGGGTGATCCGGTGGTGTATACGATCGTGATCGATCACAACGACGCGTCCAACGCGGGTCAGGACAGTACGACCGACGCCCACAACGTCAACGTCAGTGATCTCTTGCCAGCTGGTTTTATTCCCGATGGCACGTACACCGCAACCTTGTCGGGAGCAGGTGATATCTCGGGCAACTTCTCGTTGACCGGCAATAACTTTCAGACCGTGTCAACGTTTACGATACCGCTCGGTGAAGCCGTCACGATAGTCATCACGGGTACGATAGACCCGGCGTCGGACTACGCTTCGTTTGTCGATAACACCGTAGAAATAGAGTGGGACACCGTCGACGGTGACGGCGCTGATTCGCCCTATATCGATGATGATTCAGACGATGAACGCGACTACAGCGGGGATGATGATGCCGAGTTCAGCATTCCAGCCTTCGACAAGGCAATCTTCGCAACCTCTAACGCAGACACTGGTGTCGGCGCAGACGCCGAACCTGATCTGACGATTGGCGAAGTTGTCACCTATCGACTCACGGCGACGTTGCCAAACGGTACCGATGCTCCGTTGGTTATCACCGACAACATTCCAGCAGGAATGACAATTTTGTCAGCGACCGTGATTCGCATTGGCGGAGATACCACCGCGGGTACGACCTCCGGCGGCGACATATCCGGTTCCTCGCTGGCCGTTGGCGCGGCTGGAACTGTTGCGGGTCAGAATGTCACCTTTAATTTTGGCACTTTGACGATCGCCGATGATGATGTAGTCGATCACAGCAGCAATCGTATCGTTGTCGAAATTGTGGCCCAGGTCGACAATGAAGTCGGCAACTTTGATGGCGTTTCAATGACGAACGATGCCACGGCGTCATTTGGGGATTCCGACATCAGCGACAATGAGACGGTGGACATCGTTGAGCCGGATATCTCTATCGAAAAGGTATTTTACGACGAGACGAATACGTTCGAGGTCGAGACGCCAGACGCCGGCAACCGCGTGACCGTTCGCCTGACGGTGGAGAATACCGGCAACGGACCCATCTATGACGTGGATGTTGCGGATGCTCTGTTGCCATTCTTCGATCCGACTACGGTAACACTGGTCAGCATTTCCGGTGGCGGTTTCAGTTTTGACTACCTCACACCGCCCACCGTCAAGTTTGTCGACGGCACGCTGCAGGCGGGAGAGTCTTTTGATCTCTGGTTCTCGGTCGTGGTTGATCAGAACGTCAATCCGAACGAGACGGTGATCAACACAGCCACCGTTGAAGGTGATTCCGTTCCCGATGGCGCCCCGGGTGATGGAGATCCTGACTTCGAGAGAGATCCGGATTTTGATCCAACCGGTGATGAACGCTACGAAGATGACGCGACTGATGATCTGACGACGCCGGACATCAGTATTGATAAAGCCTTTGTTGAAAGCTCACTGCCTGATACCGAAGACACGCCGGGCGATGGCACGCCGGACCTGTCCATAGGTGAGGTCGCAACGTATCACTTTCTCGTGACGTTGCCGGAAGGCGTTATTGATGGCACACCCGGAGCTAATCTGCAGCTAACGGACCTGCTGCCGGCAGGTATGCAGTACGTCGCTGGATCCGCCAACATTATTCTCAGCAATGCGCCGGGGTCGTCGCCTCTGGGTGTCGTGAACTTCAGCGGAACAATCGAAGACCAGTCCGGTACCGTCCTGTCCAATGGCGACGCCATCGGCTCGGGCGTAAACGGGGCGGGCGGTGATGGCAACGACGTTGTAATCGATTTTGGTGACATTGTGGTCAATGGCGTCGCCGCTACCGATTCAAATCAATTCATTATCGAGCTTCAGGCCGTTGTTTTGAATGTGCCAACTAACGTTGGCAATCCCGAAGGTGCGCAGACACAGCTGTCGAATTCGGCGCAGCTGGATGTGCTGGGTGATTCGGCGGGTCCGGTAGGCAGCGACACAGTGGATGTCGAAGTCGTCGAACCTGAACTCGATCTTGAGAAGGAATTTGTCGACGCAAACGGCAATCCGGTCACGCAGGTTACGTCGGGCGAAGTTGTCTACGTTGAACTCACGCTGACGAATACGGGTACCGGTCCGGCCTTTGATATCACCGTTACGGATCCCGTTGATCCGGTATTCGGGAATATCACGGCTGTCACAACACCGGCGGGCTGGACTTTTGGGGCAGGTGGGAACACGGTCACATACACCTCCAGCGGTTTGCCCAACTATACGCCTCTGATGCCGGGTGAAAGCGTAACGTTTGTGTTTCAGCTGACGGCGAACGACGTCGTCGACGTGACGAATGTTCTCAACACCGCCGACGTTACCGGTGACAGTTTGCCCGGGGATGACCCGAACGAGCGGACAGACTATGAGGATCAGGCCCAGGACGATCTCAAGATCGAGCCTGTTCCGGACGATGCGCTCGAAATCTATAGATATCAGGTTCTGGGCGACAGCCGTGAAGAAATCGAACAGCTGTTCGAGGACATTCGCAACGATCTGCAGTTCAAGTTGCCAAAGCTGCCGGTGCATTACATGGCAACCGGAATAGCGGAGCATCACTCGAATGTGACGATGGTGCTTTACGACGAAAACGGAGTGGCCATGGGTTACAAAACTGTACTCGCTGATTCTGCCGGCAACTGGATGATTACTTTCCCGGAAGTTGTTCTGGACGAGCTGCCGCATCACATCGAGGTGCAGGTAACGCCAGTTTCGTTTAATGCGAGCACTATTGGTGAGTTCAACACGCGCACGTACTACACGCCGTCCCTGGACGCCCGTCACTTTACGTACAAGAACCTGACAGTCGGTGAAGTTTTTGCAGAACGTGCCGAGGAGATTGTCGAAAGCGCTCACAAGAGCAATGAAGATCCCCTCGGTACCAACGGCGATGACTGGAACCACCCATACGAATTTTTAGGAACGATGACACCAGAAAATCTCTAATTTACTGGAGTCGAACGAGTAACGGCGTGCGCCAGGATGGCTATCGCCAAAATCGACTAATCGCACAGGGAGTGTGTAAATGGTCAACTATCGAGCCATGCAGTTCGGTCGCGTCGCATGCGTCGCGGCTTCACTGACATTTTTAACCGTGGCGCCCGTGTGGGCGGAACCCGATGATTGGGAAGAGCGTATGCAGCTCGATATTTCCCAGCCGCAGTGGAAAGACGATCGTCATATGGATCGCGCTGCCGTCATTGTCGACGCAATGGACGAAAAGGCTAAAGCCATAGGTCGCGATGATGTTCCGTACCGCACGGATAGTGTCGAAATCGGCGCGGCGGTTCCCTCGGCTTTCAAACCCTGGTGGCATTCCAAAGTCGTTTCGCAGCTCAATCCGAACTCGAACGCCGTTGTCGAAACGCCCGAATCGCTCGTCCTGCGCGCGATCGCCAATTCAGCCCAGATCAAGGTGTTTTCCGATATCCCGGTGATTCGGGAAACCGCCGAGCTGGAAGCTCGCGGCCGCTTTGATACGCATCTTTATGCGGAAGGTCGTCACACGGATCTCGATGAACCCGTAGGTTCAGAGCTGACCACGGGCGGACCGGAACGCCTGCTTGAAGACGAGTGGCTCTGGAAGCTGGGTCTTCGAAAGAAATTTGTCACCGGTACTGAAGTTGATCTTTCCCAGCGCATGGGTGTGCGCGATAACAACTCCGAGTTTTTTGTTCCCGCAGATCAGGCCAACACCCGCGTTGCGCTGACGATTACGCAGCCTCTGCTGAACGGGGCAGGGGTGCGATATAACCGCAGCACCCTGGATCTTGCACGCATAGACGCTAATGTCGCGCTTGATGAGTTCAAGCGACAGGTAGAGTCCCATCTGCTTGAAGTAATGCGTGCGTACTGGGGGCTGTGGCTTGAGCGATCGGCTCTCGTTCAGCGTCGCAAGGTCGTCGACGATACCAGTCTGCTTGTCAGCGAACTGGAAAATCGCAGCAGTCTGGACGCAACGGGTGCCCAGCTGAGTCGGGCTCGCTCCGAGCTGGTGCGTCGAAAGTCGGACGTTGTTCGATCCGAAAGCGCTGTTCGAAACGCCGAAGCCAGAATCTTGTCGCTTATCAATGATCCATCTTTGAAGTTTTCCGAAGGGTTCGAGCTGATTCCCGAGGTGTCACCCACGCTGTCGAGGTCGGAACCCCGAACAGAAACCGCTATCGCCATGGCGATGGAAAATCGTTCCGAAATCAAGCAGTCGTTCAAGCAGCTGCGGGCAGCCGGTATTCGGGCTGATATGTCGAAGCGCGAGTTGCAGCCGGTGCTGAATCTTGTCCTGCAGTATTACCGCGACGGCCTTGCTGGCGAAGGGGACACCTCTCGCGCACTGGACAATCAGTGGGACGATGGTGACGGCAGTTTTGTGGTCGGGCTCGTTTTCGATTTTCCAATTGGAAATCGTGCCGCTAAGGCGCGGCACAAACGTCGTCAGGTCGAAGTGCGGCAGCTGTCAGAGCAGTTGAGAACAACACTGGAAACAGTTCTCCTGGAGCTGCAGGTGTCGACGCGCGAAGTTAAAACTGCCTGGCGCGACCTGCAGGGAAAATACCTCAGTCTTGAGGCTGTAGAAGACGAATTGAGTTTGCTGCGTGACAGACGTGACCTCGAACTCACCGACGGTTCAAACGGCGCCGACTACATCGAGCGACTGCTCGACGCTCAGGACAGAATGGTTATTGCGCAGTTTGATTACCTGCAGTCAGAAGTCTCGTACAACGTCGCGTTGGTGAACCTTGATCGCTCGACTGGAACCTTGCTGCAAGCACACAACATCGGCCCCGAACGCATAGAAGAGGGGGACGATGGATTGCCCGCCTGGCGTATGCGGCCACTCACAGGAAACTAAGGGACTGTCATATGTATTCGCACCACAGGATTTTCCTCAAGATTATCGCTCTCGCTGGAGTTGCCGCGTTCGGCAACGCAAACGCGTTGAGTCCTGAGGGCTTTACCGAGCCTTACCGCGTTGTTGAAGTAGCGTCGCCAGAATCCGGAATCGTTGACAGGCTCAACGTTCGCGAAGGCGATCGTGTCACCAAGGGCCAGGTTATCGCCGTGCTTGATAACCGGATGCTAAACGCGTCGCTCGCAGTTTCCGAAGCGCGAAAGCAGGCGACGGCCGAGATCGAAGCCGCGCAGGCGCGCTATCAGCAGCTGAAGGAGCGCCGTGAAAGAATCAATGAACTAGCTGCTCGCGGCAGCGCCAGACCGGATGAAGTATCCAAAGCTCAGGCGGATACGGCGATCGCTGTTGCCGAACTAAAGGGTGCGCGTGAGCGTCAGGAAGTTGCGGAACTTGAGTTCCAGCGACTTGGCGAGCAGATCGCCCGGCGAACCATCAAGAGTCCTATCGCAGGTGTCGTTGTCAAAATCGGACGTGAACGTGGTGAGCTTGTCAGCGGGGCAGATGCGGTGATTGCGCATATCGCTGAACTGGGTCGACTGAATGTTGTCAGTCATGTGTCCGAGAAGGTTGCCCGATCACTCAAGCGCGGTGAACCGATGAAGGTTCGACTGTCCGAAGGGCGTGAGGTCAGCGGTATCGTCGATTTCGTGTCCCCGACCGTTGACCCCAGGAGCGGCACGCTTCAGGTAAAGATCTTGCTGAAAAATCCTGATGGTGCGATTCGAAGCGGAATACGGGCCTCACTCGCGATAACCGATTCCGGTATCGAGCGAGGGCTTTCGTCGCTGGATACGGCAACCACGCCGGCCAGTTCTTACTGACATGGCGTCGCCGGTACAAATCAGAGCCGTAAGCGCCCGCGAGGCAAAGCCCTCGCAGAATCTTGCGCCAACTGACATGCCCAGATTCGATCTCAGAACGCTTTACGGCAATGTTCTGAAGATGACGGAGACTGAAACGGATCGCGCAGAGTTTCTGATGAAGCTCCTGCAGCAGGCTGTTTCAGTCACCAACGCGCTCGGTGGCATCTACTACGTTCAGCACCCTGATCAGGGTTTGATGCTGGGTCCGCGGCTGTTATCCAAAAAGTCGATTATTTCAACACCACAGCTCATCGACACCCTTAACGGTCACGCAAAAGCGGTGGCTGAAAGCGGGCAGCTTGCCACGGTGGTTGATGAACACAACCCGGACCAGGTGACCGTAATTGCGCCGGTCAGTTTCAACGACAGCACCAACGAGGTCATCGCACTGGTTTTGAGTGTGCCTGGAGGTCGTGTCGAGCCGTTTGTGGCGATCATTCAGCTGATCGCGGGTTACGTAAACTTCTGGGGCTTGCGAGCTGCTGCAACAATCCACCGAACCGAAGCCGACATTTCTGCGGCACTGGTAGAGCTGGTTGCCAAGCTGCACGGCGAGAGTGAGAACGCGGCCGCATATTTTACTTTGGTGAACGAGCTCAAGGTCCTGACCGGGGCCGATCGAGTAGCTCTCGGTCTTCGCCGGGGCGTGAACGGACGCTGTCGTCTTGAGACGGTTTCCGATTTGTCCGAGTTTGATCACCGTACCGAACTGGTCGAATCCCTTGAAGCCGTGTTTTCAGATACCTGCGCCAGCGCTCGTGCGACCAGCTGGCCGCCAGAATTGAACAATGCTCCGAACGAAAATGATGAGCTGATCGCAACCCGACTGAAGTGTCATGAGCGACTGCTGTCGGTAGTTACCGCAGATCACATCGCCGCTACCGCGTTGCGCGTCGAATCCGGTGACGCGATTGGCGCGATAGCGCTCTGGTGGAATGATGAATCAACAGCCACGGGCCAGATGCGCTCAACGCGGGTCGTGCAATTGCTTGATGCAGTCTCGCATCCGCTTGGTGCGTGTCTCGACAGGCTAAAGCGAACACGTGTTTCAGCGACCAAGCGAAGTTCACGCAGCGTGCAGCGTTTACTGATCTTCGGTGTAGCGGCGTCTTTGGTTGCGGCGCTGTTCATACCGATACAGCACCGCATCACGGCCAAAACAGTTGTGGAGCCCGTGATCAGTCGGCAGGTAGCGGCCCCGTTTGATGCGATAGTGCTTGAAGGTCTGGTCAAGGCCGGTGATGAAATCCGCGAAGGCATGTTGCTGGCACGGCTCGACGGGCGTGAGCTGAAGTGGCAGCTCGAGTCTCTGGAGTCCGAATACGGGCGTTCGGCAAAACGTCGTGACATCGCAATGGCCGATGGCGATACGCCCGGCGCCCAGATTGCCCGACTCGAGATGAATCGCGTCAGCAATCAGATCAAGTTGATCAAGCATCAGATCAACAATCTCGAAATCAAGAGCCCGATTGATGGTCTGGTGGTCACCGGAGACTTGAGTCGTTTCGCGGGTTCACCCGTACGACGTGGTCAGGCTCTGTTTGAGGTTGCTCCGCTTGAGACCATGGTGGCAGAAGTGCAGGTGCCGGCGGATGATGTCGCCTACATTGATGTAGCGGCGCCTGTTTCGATGTCGCTGGAAAGCTATCCCGGAGAAACATGGGAGCAGCCTCTCGGCATCATTCAGCCTCGTTCCCAGGTTATCGACGGTGACAACGTCTTTGTTGCCGAGATACAGCTTGTGAATGACGACGCACGGCTGAAGCCAGGTATGCGTGGCCTCGCCCATATTGGTGCCAGCGAACGAAGCGTTGGATGGGTCCTGTTCCACAAGGCCGGCGAACGTATTGGCGCAATGTTGGGAATCGGCGGCATCGAATTTGCGAGTGGACGTTTTGGTCTTGATCTTTCAGCGCAACGACTGGCGTCTTTCAAAGTCTGGGCTTTGGGACAGCTGGAGAGGCTTCGGAACCTGTGATTCAGTCATTGGATCGAGATTCATCCGTTCGCGAGTTTGCTCATCTTGTTTTGCGACTGCGCGGCGATCTCAAGTTCAACTTCCAGCGACACTCTGGCGAAGACTGCTATGTCGTAGAGGATCCGGTTCGTTCGCGTTATTTTCGCATCGGTGTGCCGGAGTATCGTTTTATTGCCAGGTTTGATGGCAAACGAAACGTTGCGGATGTTGTCGGTGAGGCCGCGCGGGAACTTGGC
>CALHMG010000091.1 GCA_938034705.1 uncultured Gammaproteobacteria bacterium | reverse complement strand
GCGATGTGCGACATGAGATTGACCTGGGTGTTCACCGGATTGCCACCCCAGACAACGATGACATCGCTATCCTTGATTTCTGTTACATCGACGCCGCGCACCTGACCAACCCCGGCGGTCCATCCGGTGTCCATCAGCGTGGTACAGATCGAGCCGTGCTGCCGTGAATACCCCATGACGTTGCGCAGCCTGTTGATGCTGTCGCGATTCACATGCCCCATGGTGCCGGCAAAGTAGTACGGCCAGATCGTTTCAGGCCCGTGGGTTGCCACAAGATCGGTAAATTTTTCAGCGACCTGATCAAGGGCCGCATCCCAGCTGATAGGCGTAAACGCTTCGATGCCTGCACCTTTTGCTCCGGTACGTATCAGCGGCTGGGTGAGTCGATCCGGATGGTGAATGCGCTCAGCGTAGCGACCCACTTTCGCGCAGAGCGTGCCGGCGGTATAGCGGTTGTCTTTCGCTCCATAAACTCGCCCGATTGTGTTTTCGTCGATCCGCTCGACCTCCAGCGCGCAGGTGCTGGGGCAGTCGTGGGGGCAGGTGCTCTGGATACGTGGGTAAGTTGATGCCATGGGTTTTCAAACAGCCGGTCGCGCCGGAAGAATTTGCGGCGGCCGTCCAGCATACAACACAAAAAAGAGGCTCAGCAAAACATCTGCGGAGCCTCTTGCGCGAACGAAACGAATCGTTCGCAAACCTGTTGACTGGATCTAGACGTCGAGCGCGCGGCAGGCCTCGGTCTGAAAACCAATCGTTGCTGATTCTCCAACTTTGAGCATCGACTGACGCTGGGTGTTGGGCACCTTGACGATGAATTCATCATTGCCGGCAACCGACATTCGCGTACGGATGTGATCGCCAAGATAGATCAGTTCTTCAACTTTGCCGGTCATGGTGTTTTCCAGAGCGCCCGATTCCGGATTGATGTGTACGCGCTCGGGTCTGATCGACAGCAGCGTGTCGCCACCGATGCCCTGGGTATTGACCGTTTTTGCGCGCACGGTGCCCGCGCCAGGTACCTCGACATCGCTGACGCCATTGGACTCTGCCTTGACGGTGCCAACCAGTTTGTTGTTCTCGCCAATAAACTGCGCAACAAAACTGTTCTCGGGTCGTTCGTAAAGGTCCTCGGGTGACGACAGCTGCTGGATAACGCCATCGTCGAACACGGCGATACGATCTGACATGGTCAGAGCTTCGGCCTGGTCGTGGGTCACGTAAACCGCGGTGATACCAAGGTTCTCGTGAATGTGCTTGATCTCGTACTGCATCTGTTCCCGGAGCTGCTTGTCGAGCGCGCCCAGAGGCTCGTCCATCAAAACGACTTCATGATCTAAAACCAGCGCTCGCGCGACGGCGACACGCTGCTGCTGTCCGCCGGAAAGCTGAAGCGGACGACGACTGGCAAAGCCTGACAGCTCGACCATGTCGAGGGCTCGCTTGATCCGGCTTTCGGTTTCGGACTTGCTCATCTTGCGCACTTCAAGCGGGAACGCGAGGTTTTCGGCAACGGTCATGTGCGGGAACAGCGCATAGTTCTGGAACACCATGCCGATGCCGCGTTTGCTGGGCGCAACATCGTTGATCCGCCGATCATTCAGAAAGATGTCGCCGTTGGTTGCTGTCTCAAAACCCGCCAGCATCATCAGGCAGGTTGTTTTGCCCGAACCCGACGGGCCAAGCATGGTCAGGAACTCGCCCTTGGCGATATCCAGGTTAAGGTCTTTCACGACGAGCACTTCACCGTCGTAGCTTTTCTGGACCTTGTCAAAACGGATGGCTGGTTGGGCACTCATAGCAGTTCTTTTTCTAATCTAAATCGTTGATGAATAGGGCGGAGCTGATCTGGTGTTGCAGGGGATCAGGCCGGAGAAATTCCGCGAATACGCTCTGATCTTCTGCGCAACAGCTCGACAGTTGTCAGCATGACCACGGACAGGATCACCAAAATGGTGGCGACGGCCAGAATCGTTGGACTGATTTCCTGACGAATGCCTGACCACATCTGCTTCGGTAAGGTCAGCTGGTCAGCACCACCCATGAAGATAATGATGACGACCTCGTCGAATGAGGTAATGAACGCGAACAGAGCGCCGGAGATCACGCCAGGCATGATCAACGGCAGCATCACCTGGCGAAAGTTTTTCCACGCGCCGCCGCCAAGGCTTTCGGCCGCTCTCATCAGATTGTGATCAAAGCTCGACAGTGTCGCGGTGACGGTGATGACCACAAACGGTAACCCGAGCACCGTATGCGCAAGCACCACACCCGCGAAGGTTGCGATCAGATTTACCTTTGCAAAGAAGAAAAACAGACTTGCGGCGGTAATGATCAACGGCACAATCAGCGGCGAAATCATGAACGCCGTAATCAGTTTGCGACCCGGGACGTTGGGCCGGGTCAGACCGATCGCGGCCAGCGTGCCGAGCACGGTTGCGAGAAAAGTTGCGGTCAGACCAATTAACAGACTGTTCCAGGCGCCAATTTTCCACTTGTCTCCACACACCGTTGTGACCACCGCGTCCGAACAGTCTCCAACCATGATCTTGTACCAGCGGATCGAGTAACCCGCAGGGTCAAAATTCAGCATCTCGGGTGTGAAGTTCAAAAACGCCTTGGACGTGAACGACAGCGGGATGACGGCGATCAGGGGCGCCACAAGAAAGAACAGCACAAATCCGCAGATGCCGATATAGGTCATCTGCCAGAGCAGCTGTCCGGTGCTGCGATATCGCGGCATCATGCCGTTGCTGATGCGATAGATGCTGTAGACGATAGCGATCAGCAGCAGCAGCGGTTTGACGTAGGCAAGTAATCCTTCTCTGGGTATCGGGACAATCGCCAGGAGAAACAGACCGACAACCCACAGCGCAATGATTCCTAGTGCTCTCATGGCTTAGCCCATCCTCATGTTGTCGATGCCGACGATTTTGTCGTAGCACCAGTACAGGATCAGAATCCCGGCGAGCAGCATGACGCCCATCGCGGACGCGAGCCCCCAGTTGAGACTGGATTTCAGGTGGTAGGCAATCTGGTTGCCTATCAACTGTCCGTCCTTGCCGCCAACCAGTTCCGGCGTGATGTAGTAACCGATAGCCACAATGAACACCAGTATGACGCCGGCCCCCACGCCCGGGACGGTCAGCGGCATGTACACCTTGAGAAAGGCCAGCGCCGGTGACGCGCCGAGGTTCTGGGCCGCTTTCATATAGTTCGGCGAGATCGTGCGCATGACAGAGTAGATCGGCAGGATCATGAACGGCAGAAGAATCTGGGTCATGACGATAATGGTGCCGGTAAAGTTGTACATCATTGCCAGCCGGTTTTCGTCATCGAGCAGGCCGTTATGTACAAGGGCATCGTTTACCACCCCGTTCTGCTGCAGCATGATCATCCAGGCCACGATCCGCACCAGCAGCGACGTCCAGAAGGGCATCAGCACGCAGATCATCAGCAGGTTGCTGTAGCGCAGCGGCAGCGTCGCCAGCAGGTGCGACACCGGGTAGGCGAGGATAAGGCACAACACCGTAACGATGAGACTGACAAGCAGCGTTCGGCCCCACAGCATTTTGTAGATACGTCGATTCTCCGGCTGTGCGGTGACGCTCTTGTCGTGGTTGTAGCGCAGGTCCACGGCGTTCAGGTAGTAGCCGAACGTATAGGGGTCTTTCATCGAGCCGAGGGACTGCCAGAACGTGATGTCGCCCCATTTTTTGTCGGTCTTGATCATCACCTCTTTATAGGGACCGCTCTCGATATTCTTGAATTTGCGGGCGGACTTTTTGATCAGCGATTTCCACTTCGACTTGTCGTAGTTCATCCGCGTGCTGGCTTTACCAATCTGGATGCCTTCGGCGCCGGTCAGGTCGAGAAACATGGCCTCGTAGTGCGCTTCACCGGGAAGTTCCGTGCCATCCCAGTCTTCGTAAATAGCAAAAGTCCGCGGCAGCACTTCATTGATCAGATTGTCGTCAACGCTTTTTACCAGCAGGTTGAACACCGGCATCGCGAAGACGATGACCAGGAACAGAAACGGGATACTGATGAGCCCCAGAGCTTTGAGCTTGCTGCGTCGCAAGGACTGTTGCAGTGCGTCCTTGAGGAGGCGACCGTCGGAGGTCATCAGCGGTTGGTTGGGCGCGGTGGCGTCGGACACGGGAATCTCTCTTATGAATGCGCTGGAAACTGAATTCGGGTGCGGCCTTGAAACTCGAAAGCCGTCTTGTTTTTTGTCTGGCTGAAATTGATGCGTGGTCGCCGCACAACGACGCATCGCTATTCTTACATAGGTGACAGGGTTCGCCACAAAAAAGGCGACGAATCTATCGATCCGCCGCCTTCTTCAAGACTGTTCCTGAAGTCAGAAGCTCAGATTACTGAGCCTTCCATGCCTCAAAACGTTCTTTAACGGCGTCACCGTTGTCGGCCCACCACTCAGGGTTAGCCATGATGCTGCCACCCATAACTTCTGGACGGTTCGGCATGTGCTCCATAATGGTTTTGCCATTGTGGAACCAGGGCTCGCCCTTTTTCATGATGTCGAAAGCTGACTTACGCATTGGACCGTAGTTGATGTACTTGGCCTGGCCTGCCTGCTGCTCAGGTGCAGAAGCGAACTTGACGAACTCCATGGCGGCGTCCTTGTTCTTGGCGCCTTTGACGATGGCAATCCATTCTTCCTCGAGTACCTGACCGTCCCAGATTGGAACGAAGCTCTCGCCTTCAGACAAAATGGCTGCGCCAACACGACCGTTATAGGCAATAGACATCGCTACTTCGCCAGACTTGACCAGCTCAAGCGGCTTGGCACCGGATGACCAGAACACGACGTCGTCCTTGATGGTGTCGAGCTTCTTGAACGCACGGTCAATACCTTCGTCGGTATCCATGACGTTGTAGATGTCGTTGATAGCAACGCCATCAGCGTACAGCGCCATTTCGATCAGGGCGTTTGGCCAGGTGTGAATGCCACGCTTGCCAGGGAATTTCTTTGTGTCAAAGAAATCAGCCACTGTTGAAGGCTTGTCGCCTGAGAAAGTCTTGTCGTCGAAGAAAGCCATGTAGCTCCACCAGATCTGTGGTGCTACGCAGTCGTTCGGACGAGGAACCATCATGTCATCGTCGAAAGAGCTGCCGTCGGCGCCCTTTGTCAGCATTTCTGAAGGGATCTTCTCGAACAGGCCTTCGTCGCAGCCAACACGCGCTTCGTGCGGCAGGATGTCGACGATGTCCCAGGTGACGTTACCCGACTCAACCTGGGTGCGAACTTCACCAAGACCACCGTTGTAGTTCTCCCAGTGAATCTTCTTGCCGGTCGATTTTTCCCATGGCTCGCCATAGGCTTTTTGCTGGCTGGCGGTGTAAGCACCACCCCAGGAAACTACCGTGACGTCGGCAGCTTGCGCGACGCTGGTAGCAGCGAAAGCACCAAATACGAAGGCGCTGATTGCGGTTGTTCTGTACTTCATTGTGGAAGTGCTCCTTTGGGATACAGAAAGTTTTTATTAAAAACAAATTGCTAAAGATGCTGAGTGCTAACGGCCTAAAGCCCGTGGCAACCAGCTACTGCGTTAGACGTACGTTTCGACACCGACTCGCAAAACCCTCTGGGCTGATATCCGTCTGATATGAAGTTGATATCAAACCGATATCGAACGGATATCAACGCGGGTGCCTGATTTTTGCTCAATCCCGGGATGGTCACGCAAGTGATTCAAACAGGGCAGGAAGAACTCAGACTTCACGATGCGAAGCATGACGCGCACAGACCCTTATTACACCACAAATTAGGCTGCTATTTGCGTGCGGCTGATCAGGTCGGAATCGAGCCCCGGATGGTCCCGGATGCGACAATTCGATGCGTAAACGACCCAGATCGGTTGCCATGTGAATCATTTTGGTGAGCGGAACCGCGAATTTCCAAGCGGATCGGCCCCGACTGGTCCGGTTGCGGTTACTGATCGACGAGATCTGCAGCGGCGTCGGTGATGTCAAACGCCGCCGACAGCAGCGCCTGGGTGTAAGACTCACGCGGAGATTCAAAGATGGCGCCAGCGGGGCCCTGTTCAACGACATTGCCGGCGCGCATCACGATGAGTTCGTCCGCCAGGGCCCGCACGACTTTGAGGTCGTGGCTGATAAAAAGATAGGACAGTCCGGTGTTGCGCTGAAGCCGCTTGAGCAGCTCGAGTATCTGGGCCTGCACCGAGCGATCGAGCGCGGACGTCGGTTCGTCGAGCATCAGCAGTTTGGGCTTCAGTATGACAGCGCGGGCGATCGCGATTCGCTGACGCTGACCGCCGGAGAATTCGTGGGGGTAGCGGTGTCGAACATCAGCCTCAAGTTCGACCTGTTCAAGCACCTTGATCACCGCTTCTTCGCGTTCCTCCGGCGTGTTCACCAGATTATGGATTTCAAGACCTTCAGCGATGATCTGTCCGACTGACATACGCGGGGACAGTGACCCGTAAGGGTCCTGGAACACGATCTGCATTTCACGGCGCAGCGGTGTCAGTTCATTGCCGTCAAGCGCGTGGATATCGCGTCCGTCGAACCTGATCTCGCCGGTGCTTGGAAGCAGTCGCAGCAGCGCCAGTGCCAGGGTTGTTTTTCCTGATCCACTTTCGCCCACAACGCCCAGCGTCTGGCCCTGTCGCAGCGAAAACGACACGCCGTCGACGGCCTTGATGTGATCGACCGTGCGGCGAAGAATGCCGCGCTTGACCGGAAACCAGACCTTGATGTCCTTACCCTCGAGCACAACCGGGGCGGTTTGGTCAGCCGGTGGCGGTGTTCCCCTGGGCTCCGAATCAAGCAGGTGGCGGGTGTAGTCGTGGGACGGGTTGGAGAAAATCTCACGCGTGTTGCCGCGTTCAAGTATTTCGCCGTTGCGCATCACACAAACGCGATCGGAAACTTTTTCGACGATTCCAAGATCATGGGTGATGAGGAGCATCGCCATGCCCAGCTTTGTCTGTAGTTCGTCAAGCAGGCGAAGAATCTGTGCCTGAATCGTGACATCGAGAGCCGTTGTTGGCTCGTCGGCTATGAGCAGGTCAGGCTCGTTTGCAAGCGCCATCGCAATCATTACGCGCTGGCGCTGACCACCCGAGAGTTGATGAGGATAGGCGTCGATGCGTTGTTCAGCGTCGCGAATGCCGACAAGGTTCAGGAGTTCCAGCGTCCTTTCATTGGCCTGCTGTTCGTTCAGGCCTTTGTGAAAAAACAGCACTTCGTTGATCTGCTTGCGAACCCGGTGCAGGGGATTAAGCGACGTCATCGGCTCCTGAAAGATCATGCCTATTTCGTCGCCGCGCACGCGTGTCAGCGTCTCTCTGTCGGCGCCAATCAGCTCGGTGCCCTTGAACGTGATGCTGCCGGACGGATGAAACGCCGGCGGATACGACAGCAGCTGCATGATCGAAAGCGCGGTGACCGATTTGCCAGAACCGGATTCACCGACAAGAGCGAGCGTCTCGCCCTTTTTAATTTCCAGACTCACGCCGCGTACGGCCTCGGTCAGCCGTTCGCCGCTTTTAAAGCTGACGGCCAGATCATCAATTTTCAGCAGGACGTCGCTCATGCTGCGCTCTTCCGTGGGTCAAACGCGTCGCGTACCGCTTCGCCAACGAAGATCAGCAAACTGAGCATGGTTGCGATGACAAAAAATCCGGTCAGACCGAGCCACGGTGCGTGCACGTTGGCCTTGCCCTGGGCGAGCAGTTCCCCGAGCGAAGCGGAACCGGGCGGCAGACCCACACCAAGAAAGTCGAGAGAGGTCAGCGCGGTTACAGATCCCGCAAGCGTAAACGGCATAAAGGTCATCGTTGCGACAAGCGCGTTGGGCAGGACATGGCGGAACATGATTTTTGAATCACCGAGACCCAGCGCACGAGCGGCACGAACGTAGTCGAAATTTCGCGCCCGGAGAAACTCCGCTCGCACGACACCCACAAATCCCATCCACGAAAACAGCAGCAAAACGCCGAGCAGCCACCAGAAGTTGGGTTCTACCAGCGATGCCAGAATGATCAGAATGAACAGCGTTGGCAGTGAACTCCAGACTTCGATGAAACGCTGAAACAGCAGATCCACCCAGCCGCCGTAGTATCCCTGTATCGCCCCGGCGAGAACGCCGATGACCGCACTGATGATCGTCAGCGTAAACCCGAACAGAATTGAAATCCTGAATCCATAAATCAGTCGCGCGGTGACGTCACGGCCCTGATCGTCCGTCCCCAGCCAGTGCTCGGCATCAGGTGGCGTCGGCGCTGGCGCGGACAGGTCCCACGCGACCGTGCGATAGCTGTAGCGAATCAGCGGCCACAGCATCCAACCGTTGGCGTTGATCTTTTCCTGGATAAAAGGCTCGCGATAATCCGTCTCGGTCTGAAACTCGCCACCAAACGTGGTTTCGGGATACGCCTTGAATATGGGCGTGTAGATCTCCGATTCGTAGTAGACGAGAAACGGCTTGTCGTTGGCAATAAACTCGGCGAACAGCGACAGCACCAGCAGGATGGCGAAAATCCATAGCGACCAGTAGCCGCGCTTGTTCGACTTGAAAATATCAAAACGGCGGCGGGTCAGTGGCGTGACTGGTCTGCCCAGCACGGTCGGCGTTGTTGGCGTCGGTTCGCTCATATCGCGCGACCCTCGAAGTCAATTCGTGGATCGATGATCGTGTACATCAGGTCGCCAATAAGACCCATGATCAAGCCAAGAACGGAAAAGAAAAACAGCGTGCCAAAGACGACGGGATAGTCCCGGGCAAACATCGCCTGAAACCCGAGAAGGCCCAGCCCGTCGAGATTGAAAATAGTTTCGATCAGCACTGAACCCGTGAACAGCACGCTGACAAATGTCGCCGGGAACGCCGCGATCACGATGAGCATGGCGTTTCTGAAAACGTGGCCGTACATCACGCGTTTTTCCGGAAGGCCTTTTGCGCGCGCGGTCTGCACATACTGCAGACCGATCTGATCGATGAAAGAGTTCTTGGTCAGCATGGTCAGTGTGGCGAAGCCGCCGATCGTCATCGCGATGATGGGCAGCGCCATGTGCCATGCGTAGTCGGCGATTTTGCCAAACCAGCTTAAAGACTCGAAGTTGGTGGACGTGAGACCTGACAGGGGAAACCACGTGAACGGCTGACCACCGGCAAACACGATCAGCAGAAACACCGCGAACAGGAAGCCCGGAATTGCGGTACCGAGTGTGATCGCCACACTCGTCCAGATATCGAATCGGGTGCCGTCGCGCACGGCCTTGGCGATGCCCAGTGGAATACAGATCAGATAGGTCAGGATCGTAGTCCAGATACCCAGGGATATTGAGACGGGCATTTTTTCTTTGACGAGTTCAACAACCGTCTGGCCTTTGAAAAAGCTTTCGCCAAAATCAAGCTTGAGATAGTTCTTCATCATCGAGAAGAATCTTTCGTGCATGGGCTTGTCGAATCCGTATTGCTCTTCGAGGCGTTTGATGAGATCCGGATCGAGTCCCTGGGAACCTCGGTACTTGCTGTTTGTTGCACCCGTTGCCGTTGGTGTCTGGGTGGACTGGCCGCTGCCCGCATCATCACCACCGGATCGTGTGATGCGATCGGTTATGTCGACGCCTTCCCCTGTGAGATTGGCGATGGCCTGTTCTACCGGGCCGCCGGGCGCCAGCTGGATAAAGATGAAGTTCAGCACCATTATCGCGAGCAGCGTCGGGATCATTAAGAGCAGACGTCGAACGATATACGCGGTCATGTGTTTGTCTCCGGGCGCTTCATGAAGCGCCGTATCAGCCACCAGCCAAGCAGCAGCGCGCCGGCAAGCCATGCCAGCACGGACCAGTTGCCGGGACGATCTGAGCCGTTGGTGTCAGCAGGTGCGAAGAGAGATTCGTCATCCTCACGTGCGCGTTCGAGTTTTTGTGCCTTGGCCTCGTCCTGCCACCAGGTGTTGGTCAGCGCGCCATAGCGGGTCGCGGGCGGATAGTCGTATTTGTCCCAGAAGAGCGCACGGTCCGCGGGCAGATACCAGCCGGGAATCACGTAGTGACCCGCCCGAAGGAGCCGGTCGAGCACCCGCGATCTTGCCGTCAGAATTTCGCGGGACGGGGACTGGATAAGTTCCTCAATGACCTGGTCTACGACGGGGTCCTTGATTCCGATGTAGTTGCGACTGGCGTTGCTGTCGGCGGCGGTGGTGCTCCACATTTCGCGCTGTTCGTTGCCGGGTGAAGAAGACTGTCCCCATCCTGAGTAGAACATGTCGAAGTCGTAGCTCCGTCGTCTTTCAATGTACTGGGAGGTGTCGATCAAACGTAACGACCCGTCGATGCCCAGGCGTTTGACGTTGCGAATAAACGGCAGCATCAGTCTTTCAAGGGTTGGCGAGGCAATCATGATTTCGAATGCGAGCGGTTCACCGGTTTTGGCGTTGACGCGCTTCATGTCCTTGACGACCCACCCGGCTTCATCGAGAAGCTGCGATGCCTTCAGCAGGTTGTCTCTCAGCCATCCGCTTGCATCGGTTACGGGGTTTGGCTCAGGTGCCTGAAACACAGCGGGGTCAACATCGGCCCGGAATTTTTCGAGCAGTCTGAGTTCTTCTCCGCTGGCCTCACCTTGTGCCTTCATCGGAGAGTTGTCGAAGTAACTCTCGTGTCGCTGGTACTGGCTGAAAAACATGTTCTTGTTGGTCCACTCAAAGTCGTAGGCCAGGTTCAGCGCTTTACGAACGCGAATGTCCGCAAATTTCTCGCGTCGAAGATTCATGACGAGGCCGACCATGCCTTCGGTGGTGTTGGTCTTGAAGACCTCTTTTCTCAGCCACCCCTTTTCGACAGAGCTGATGTCGTAGTCGACGGCCCAGGCTTTTGCCTGATTCTCGAGCCTGAAGTCGAGCTCGCCGGCCTTGATGGCAAGGCGCATGGAGCCGGGGTCGATGTAGTAGCGGGTTTCGAGTTCGTCGAAATTGTTCTGTCCAACCCGGACAGGATGGTCGATGCCCCAGTAGTCGGTAACGCGCTCATAGACGATGTTGCGGCCGGCTTCGAAATCCTTGACGCGATAAGGCCCGCTGCCCAGGGGTGGGTCGAGCGTGACCTCCTCAAAGTTGCGCTCTGCCCAGTAGTGCTTTGGCAGCACCGGCAGGTCGCCAAGTATCATCGGCAGCTCGCGGTTGTTGGTCTCCTTGAAATCAAAGCGAACGGCCATGTCGGAGACTTTTTTCGCTTCTTTGACCGATCCGAAATAGAACGCGTAAAGCGGCGGACCCTTGCTGATGAGCGTTTCGAAGCTCCACAGTACGTCGTCTGCCGTGATCGGTTTGCCGTCGTGCCAACGCGCCTTGGGGTTAACGTGATAGATCACCCAGGTTCGGTCTTCCGGCCATTCAATTTCGCTGGCGATCAGTCCGTACTCGGTGAACGGTTCGTCCAGGGATTTGACGGTCAGTGTTTCAACGGACGCTGTGCCCGCGGCTTCGCCCTTGTTGATGAACCCATGGAAGCTGTTGAACGCTCCCTGGGCCCCGGTGACCATGCGTCCACCCTTGGGAGCGTCGGGATTGACGTAATCAAAGTGCTTGAAATCCGGCCCGTATTTTGGCGGCTCGTCATACAGCGTGATCGCGTGGGAACGATAGATTTTCTTGCCCGTTTCCGGGTCTATGCGTTCATCGGCGTGTGCGCCCGTCATGAACACGATCGTCATCAGCGCGAGCGCAACCGTAGCGGCAGCTTTGAGGTTCAGCACATTGTTCGTCACCGCACAGGCCAGAACGGCCGCGATGTTTTCTGGTGTCTTTTCCATGACGCTGGGATTCTACCGCGTCCGGCACCCCAATCGTTCACGGGCATCACAGTCTGTCGGGGCATCAGCCCCACTGGTAGCGGCTGCGCGAATGCCGCTGAATGTGCCCTGATTCGTGGCGTGTTAGAGCTTCCAGCCCCGAAAAGCCAAAAAGCTGCCGAAGTCACGCATGTCGCTGGCTTCCTGATCCTTGAAATTCAGGCTGGTGTAAAACCGCTGACCGTCGTTTTTGTCCAGTCCAAGGCGCTTGTCCTGACCGACACGCCGGTCGCGGGCCCAGAGACTCAGCAGCGCGAATTCAAGGGGCTTTTTTGACAGGCGCACATAGCCATCGTCGTCAAACATCGACGCCGTTCCGCCACCTTCGACAGTTAGTTTTTCAAGCGTGCTCATGGGTTTGAACAGCGTTGGCTCGACGGGGTACGCGCCGCGCAGACTCCTGAAACTGTCGTAGGCAATGTTTGCGACCCGATGACTGCCGTCGCGAAGCGTCAGCACGATGCGCCGGTCGTCGTCGCTGATTGCGTCCGGCACGACGAGCATGCCGGGGAGTTTCTCGCGGTAAACGACCTGCTCGTCGACGGCCCACCCGTCCGGTCGAGCGGCCTCTGGCAGTTTGTCTGTCGGTACAACGGCAACGTAGCAACCGCACGTGTGAACGGTGGTGTAGAGCACCGGATCACCGGCTTCGTTTACGGTGGTGATAACGAACAGACCGGCGTTTCTGCCAGCGTTGATGTTCAGCGGTTTAAAGCGCAGCGGCACGCGCTCGAAATGTACGCGGTAGATGAGATTGGTGTAGCGAGTGCCGGTTGCGCCAGTGAACGATCGCGACTCGCCATAAATCGCAGGCAGGGTCGGGTCTACCCGAACAATAATTCGATCTTTCCCGTCTTTGAAAAGTTCGGGTGTGCCGATTCGATTCCACGCAGACCAGTCTGCCTCTGCAAGAAACACCGGCGCATGTCGGGTGAGGAGATTTTCTTCGTCGCCGCGTCGAGCGGAGCCGGTGATCGCAAACATGCGGGCGGGAGCGTCGGCCTCTTCCGGCAGTAGCAGCGCGTCGGTGGCCCGGTCACGAATCGACTCATATTCGGTTTTGACGGCCGCGCAGCCGCTGACGATAAGCGTCAATGTGCTCGCCAGACTGATGAGGAGCAGGCGCAGGCGTGAAATGCGGCGGACGGGCTCAGATCGTCCGGTCCATCGATTCAGAGATTCAAAGTTCATGACAGCTGCACGGGTGTTGATATCGATGGTGTAAACGATATCAGTTCAGGGCAGAGAAGTGGTGTCGGTTTGACGGCAGGCGGGCGTTCAGGTGTCTTCGCCGTAGAAATGCTCGATCCGCATCTTGCGCAGCTTGGGCTCCATCTCCGGATCAAAAGCACCCTCACGCTGTTCGATCATTTCCGCCCAGGGGTAGCGCTTGTTTTTGGCGGTCAGTATTGCGACGTGCATGTCGAGTTGGCCGACGACTTTCGCGGGAACGCCGGAGACGATTTCACCTTCGCCAACATCGCGATTGACCACCGTTCCGGCCGACACGATTGCGTTCGGTCCAATCGTGACGCCCGGCAGAATGATCGCGCCGTGGCCGATGAACACGTTGTCACGAATGTCGATCTTGCCAACGGCGTCCAGTTTGGTGTCGTAGGCCTTGTTGATCATGTTGACCGAACCGTCATGGCCGATGAGGGTACACATCGACAGGCGCACGTTGTCGCCGATCCGGGTGTACCAGGGATCTGTGAAGACGGTGCCGGGCAGTATGGAAACGTTGTCGCCGATAGCGACCAGTATTTCATGATGCCGCAGAAGGTCTGCCCACTGCTCACCCGTGGGCTGACAGACACGTCGGTACAGCGCCATCCAGCGGACGTTGCTGTAGGCGAGTCTGGTCGCAAAAGATTTCAGAAAGTTCGGCATAGATTGTGCGGCGGGCAATCCGCCGGGTCGATGACAGACGTACCGAAGGCGTCAGGAAGCGAGAAAATTCATGATGTTGTCGACAGAATCAAAATTTTCCAGAGTGATCTCTGTTGGCTTCACTTTTTTGCCTGTGTGCGTTTCGATGAACTCTACCAGTTGAATGACACCCATGGAGTCGATAATGCCTGATGAAAACAGCGCGGTGTCTGATTCAATTGACTCGACGCCACTCATGGACGTTTCGATGACATAGGCGGCGATCTCTTCGGCGCTGAGACTTCCGGACGCAGATGAGGGGGTGGCGGTGTTGGGTAGGTTCATGTCTGTCAGATCCGGGCAGGCAAGCCGGCCAGGCCAATCAGCCAGATCAGTTGCTTGAGTCGCAGTCTGGTCTGGATCAGTAGCGGTCGGCGGCGAGCGCAATGGGTTTCGCAGTCGTATTTATGTGGATAGTTTTATTCTAAACAAAGGCGTCGACCGGCTGTCTCAGATGCGTTTGAATAGCTATCCTGTTCCACCCGTCCCTTGGCGAAGATAGTGCAGTGCCGGTGAAACCAAGGTACCACAGGGTAGGTCGGCTTAATCGTGAACTCACTTAAAAATTACCGGTCGGCCTGTGTCGATACCGTGTCACCGGGACACAACCGCCGGGCGGTTTGCCCCCCTGGGGGCGAGAAATACCCAATATGTTGTGGGAAACTGCGCGGCGTGGATGACAAGGATGCCATCCCCCTCCGTCGTTGGTACTGAATCACATATGAAACACCCTGAGCTTCGTATAGCCCCGATGCTGATGCCGTGGTGGCAGCAGCACGGGCGCAAGAATCTGCCATGGCAGGACGACCGCGATGCCTATCGCGTCTGGGTCTCGGAGATCATGCTGCAACAGACCCAGGTTGCTACCGTCATCCCCTACTTTGAACGTTTCATGGATCGGTTCCCTGACGTTCAGGCGCTCGCGGCGGCGACGCAGGATGAGGTTCTTCACCTGTGGACGGGCCTCGGGTATTACGCGCGAGGTCGTAACCTGCACAAATCGGCGCGCATCATTGTTGAGAAACACGACGGAGTGTTTCCGAGCGAATTTGAAGACGCGATTGCGCTGCCGGGCGTTGGGCGCTCAACCGCCGGCGCGGTGCTGGCGTTCGCGTACGGACAACGCCATCCTATTCTCGACGGCAACGTCAAACGCGTGCTGGCACGCTTTTATCGCGTTGCCGGCTGGCCTGGTGAAAGCGAAGTCGCGAAGACGCTGTGGGCGCTGTCGGATCAAAACACACCCCACGAGCAGGTCGGCGACTATACCCAGGCCATCATGGATCTTGGCGCCACGGTCTGCGTCAGGCGCAAGCCGCTGTGTGCCATGTGTCCTCTGGAAGAACACTGTCAGGCCACCGGGCGCAGAAATCCTGAAAACTATCCCGGCAAGAAACCCAAAAAGGATCTTCCCGAACGCCGCACGACGATGATGATCATCCACGACGATGATGGGCGCGTGCTGTTGCACAAACGGCCGTCGACAGGAGTCTGGGGTGGACTCTGGAGTCTGCCTGAATGCGCGAGTTACGAGGACGTGGAGCAGCACTGTTCACGAACGCTGGGGCTTGATGTAAAGGCTGGCGGCGCGTGGTCGGATGTTCGTCATACCTTTACGCACTTCAAATTGCACATCACGCCGGTGCCGGCCAAGGTGGTCGCAACGTCAGAGTTTGTCGCCGACAACGATCAGCACGCCTGGGTCGATCCCAGAGAACCGGATGCCCGCGGTCTCGCAGCGCCTGTGAAAAAACTCCTTGAGCAGGCTCCGCTGTATACCTGATCCCCCGGGCCCGGCAGTGTTATTCTGTCAGGATACTTTCCGGAGCACAGTCAACATGGGCGAAGTCGTCAACTGCATCAAACTCGGTATCGAAGCCGAAGGGCTGGACTTTCCGCCGTGGCCGGGCGAACTCGGCCAGCGGATCATTTCCAACGTCTCAAAACAGGCGTGGCAGGAGTGGCTTGCCCACCAGACCCGGCTCATCAACGAGAAGCAGCTTTCCGTGATCAACCCGGAGCACAAGCAGTATCTCACCGAGCAGATGGAACGCTATTTTTTCGGCGATGGTGAAGTCGACCAGGCCGATGGCTACGTGCCGGAGAGCTGATCCGGGCTGAAAAACCGCCCCTGAACGCAGAAACCGGGCATAAAGCCGCCCGGGATGTGCTCACCGCGGACTTCACCGGTTGACTACCCCCGACCCGTAGTTTTTAATCGCCCATCGCGTTACCGGCTCCCGTCCGGGGCGTGCCTTTCGAGAGCCTTCTCAAGTGTTCTCACTATAAGACAAGACAAATGGCCAGGTAGCTCAGTCGGTAGAGCAGGGGACTGAAAATCCCCGTGTCGGCAGTTCGATTCTGTCCCTGGCCACCATTTTTGACCTCGGTTCTCAGACGCTTGGCGGGGTCGGGTTTTCCCGTTGCCTGGGGACTACCGCGTCTTGCGATCCTCGGTGGGATGGTGGGATTTTTTCCAACTTCCGTCACGCTTGGGCGTGTTTGGTTAGACTTGGGGTCTGTCCTTAACGGCTGGCGCCTCTTTCATGTCTGCTTTGACTACTCGACGTTTGACTCCTGCGCTTGGGATTGAGATTCGCGGGATTGATCTGAACGACTCGCCGGACGAAAGCGTGTTCGACGAGCTGTATCGGATCCTCATGGACGGGCAGGTGATATTCATGCCGCAGCAGAATCTGACGCCCGAGGCCCACGTGCGTCTGGCGAGATCGTTTGGGGAGATCTCGGCGCCGCATCATATTTATCCTCACGTCGACGACGCTCCGGAGATTGTGCTGCTCGAGAACGGCGGGGACACCGGCGCGGTGCCCGACACCGATGTCTGGCACACGGACCTGACCTTCACCACCGATCCGCCGTTTGCCTCGATTCTGCATTCACGGGTTGTGCCCGAAACCGGCGGCGATACGCTGTGGGCCAGCATGTCGGCGGCCTACGATGCGCTGCCGGATGACATGAAGCAGCTGCTTGAAGGCATCAAGGCCGTGCATGACATGGGGTCGTTCAGAAATCAGTACATCGCCGAAGGGGGCGAGGCGCTGCTCAACGAAAAGATGGCGAGCGTGGGGCAGGCGGTACACCCGGTCGTCAGGACTCACCCCGTCACCGGTGCCAGATACCTGTACGTCAATCGCGGGTTTACGTTTCATATTCTCGATCAGTCGACGAGCGAGGGACAGCGACTGCTCGCGTACCTGCTTGACCATATCGAGCAACCCGAATTTCAGGTTCGCCACAAGTGGGAGCCTGATACCGTGGCAATGTGGGACAACCGCATCACGCAGCACTATGCGGTGAACGACTATTTGCCGGCCTATCGCCGGATGCACCGCATTACGGTTGTGAACGACCGGCGAGCGCCAGCCTGAAGCCTTTGTACCGTATTCGTTGATTCTCTTTCGACAGGATCCAGCTATGAAAATGCCTTACCGCGCCGAAACCGCAACCGGCGATGTTTTTGATATCGAGTTTCCCCTGCACGAGGACACCGGCAGCGCGGTACGTGTCTCGCAGCTGGTGTCCCTCGTTCTCGACGCCATCGACCGGGACATCGCCGTGGTCGGCGAAACCAGCAACGGCGACGTTCTCCAGGCCGTCGCGATGGCGCTGGCTATTCGTGGACGCATGATCCACGCCGCACCTGAGACGGTAACCGCGCTCACCACCGAACTTGTCGCTACCGCGTTGACCGCGGCTGGCGAGGCCGAGCGCAACAACCCGCCTGTGGGTCACGCCTAGATCGGTCAGAGCCAGCCGAGATCCTTCAGCTTCGCGGCAAGCACGCCTGAAAACCATTCACTGCCGGCGTCATTAAAATGCATCGCATCCGAACGGTGCGTGAATCTGTCGATGTCCGCGTCGCTGACGGTTTTACCGAGCGACAGCATTTCGATGCCCTGCTCAGCGGCGAGCGTCGTCAGTGCCTGACCGATTCGATCAAAGTCAAACACGTCGCCGTACTGCCCGACCACCTGCTGCTGTCGCGATCCGCCGATGGCAGGTCTGTAGTAGCCATCAACCAGCAGAAACTTCGCGCCCGCTGACTCCGCTTCGGTCTTGAGTCTGGTTATCAGCGCCAGAGTCAGTGCGAGCCGCTCGGTGTCTTCGGCGTTGTAGTCCTTGCGGTAGGCTCGCAGTTCGAAATGTTCGTCGAGCGTTGGCGGTGGCGGCTTTGAGACAAAACGTCTGTACATCGCCCGCGCTATTCGCGTCGAAAAAGAAATCTCTTCCAGCTTGCTGCGTTTGAGACCCTGCTGACTGACCTTGTCGCTTCGCTGAACCGGCACACCCCGTACGTCCGATAGCGCGTTACCGTCGAGCTCGAACCACGGCTTGCCGTCACGGTCGGCGTTGTTCGCGATGTCGTTCACGCAAAACGTGTACACAACAATGTCAGGTTTGTAGCCCAGTACCTTGTCCTGCAGCACCAGCAATGTCTGATCGGTTCCGAATCCGCGCATGCCGAAATTGATCACCTCGACGTTGCCGAGCGTCTGTTCCATAAGAACCTGCGGTCGCTTGTCGGGCTGCGCTTCCCACATTGCCGTCGTCGAGTCGCCGATCAAAGCCACTCTGGTTTTTGTCGGCGTCAGCTCCCGCTCTCGATCGGTGAAGCCCTCGGCGTTGGTCGCGACCGGAAACTTCGAGCCGTCACGATAGGCGTACCACGTGTCGTCAACGCCTGGCTTTGGGTAAAAACCATAGCGTTCGGAGAACGAAAAATAACGATCAGGGCGATAGCCCTGGGGTTTGATGTCGAGAATAAAAAACGCTACCGCGTCTACGATCGCGATAGTGATGAGCCCCATGAGGAGACTTACGAACAACCCTTTGAGGAAGCGCATGGTCGGTTTTGATTTTCTGCTGGCGTCGGTCGGTTATTGTCGCCTGAAATAACCTGCGGCGCCTGTCGGATTCAGTGCGTGGGCTGATCACCATAAAAACGGGCCGGTAAAACCGGCCCGTTTCTCAAGTGCTGTCAAAGCCTGCGAACGCGTCCGCAGGGACATGACGCAAAGGCATCAGCCATACAGATTGGGTACACCCAGCTGTGCATGGATCTGGTTTGCCTGCTGCTCACTGATTCCCATGCCCTTGGCGAGCTGGTCGAGATACTGAGCTTCGGCCTGGGAGTCGAGATCGATACCCAGCAGTGACATCAGGTAAACCTGCTGCTCCGCGCCCTGGGGCACGCTGCGGATGAAGCCCTCGAGATCGAGCGGCTGCTGGAATTCGTTTTTGACGAAGTCGATTTCTTCCTGAGTCACTTCACCGAGGTGCTCAAGAATTTTTGCCTGCTCCTGCTGATCAATTTCGCCGTCAGATTTTGCAGCGTTGATCATGCCGCGAAGCATGATTTCAGCAGCCGTATTCTGGTCTGCTGTGGGCTGTTCGGTCTGCTGACCGCCAAGCGCCTGGTTGAGCATGCCACCGAGACCGCCACCACCTTGCTGCTGCTGACCGCCGCCCAGGCTGTCGAGCAAACCACCCAGACCGCCGCCTGCGCCGCCGCCCTGCTGTCCGCCGGAAAGCAGTCCGCCGAGCATGCCGCCAAGGCCACCGGCACCAGCCTGTTGCTGTTGACCGCCGCCAAGCGCGCCACCGAGGAGGCCGCCAAGACCGCCGCCGCCTTGCTGCTGTTGCTGACCGCCGCCAAGCACGCCGCCGAGCAGGCCACCGAGACCGCCGCCACCTTGCTGCTGCTGGCCGCCGCCGAGTGCGCCACCGAGCAGACCGCCGAGGCCGCCACCGCCGCCACCACGATTACCGCCCATCATTTTGCCCACACCGCGGGCAACCATTGCGCCCATGGCGACTTTCGCTAGAGTTCCTACAAGATTCATATCATCTCTCTTTTGTTTATTGCGGGCTTGGGCTTGTGGTCGCCAACCCCCGGGTTGAATACGCAAACAGCTCTAAAGCAGTGTAGACCTCAGGGCCGGAATTGTGAGCGCACGGACAGTCTGAAGTGCCGTCCAGTCGCAGACAGAGAGTCGCGAAGGCGTGTCAGGTCTCGCGGATCCCTGCTAAAACCAATGGGGCCAGTATATCCAGTGGGCAAGACCCTGACCGTCGACGATAGGGTGAAACGACGAAAACAACCGTCAACCAACAGCGAATAGACGACATACCGGCCGCCTGATACGCCGCGATGCCACGAAAAACGCAGTTTTTGCGTCCTGACGAGGGCGGAGTCAGCCCAGGCTCTGACGACTCTTATCCCAGAAAGCGTCGCCGGCCGACTGCTGCAGGCTTTCGTTGTGTCCCGGGCGTGGCCTGTAAAAGACCGTGAACGAATTCCTGCCTGGCGTTTGCCGAGGCTGGCGTGAACCTATGGATTGCGTGGATTGCGGATTCGTACTTACGCGGGTTCGGGCGGACCGCTTCAGTCCGCCACGCTCATGTCGCGTCCGGATACTTGCCGAACCGCGAGGCCCAGCTTTGCATTGCCGTGTCGAAAAACGGATCCGGTGTAATCGTTTTGATGCGACTGCGTTCACCGCCGGCAATGCCGACTCGACGGGCAAACATCTTCTTGCCATAGACAACGTGAAAATCAATTTGCTGCATGGCAAACACAACGTACGGCAGGATTTCGTGATAGATCTGATTAGCCGTGGCGGGATCGCCGCCTGCCTCCGCTTCATACAGACGAACCTGATAGTCGGCACAGTCGGGTGCGGGGATCATGCCGGCGCATCCGGCTCTCAGATTGTCGGGTAGTTCCATGCCGCCGCGTCCGTTGAAGACAGCGACCTCGCCGTGCAGCAGGTCGAGGTATTTCTTGACCTGAACCACCGGGCCTTCGCCCTTCATCACCGTGAAGTGCGCGTGCTGGCGCCGCAACGCGACGATTTCGTCAGCCTCGAGGCCTACACCGAGAATTTCGGGAACGTTCTGAATGCCGACCGGGGCGTCGACTTTGTCCATCACACGGTCGAAAAATTTCAGCAGTTCCTTGCCTGACGGCTTTTCACCGAGCGGCGGCTGCAGTACCAGCCAGTCGGCGCCCGATGTCTGCGCGTGGGCAGCCAGCTCGATTTCTTCCTCGGCGGTAGTGCCCGCGATCGTGACAGCAAGCGGTACGCGGCCGTCGATATCTTCGCTGACCCATTCAACGAGCGTTTTCCTTTCAGCGGGAGTCAGGGCGCTGACCTCGGTAATCAGACCCAGCATCGCAATGCCGTGAGCCCCGGACGCGATGCAGGCTTCAATCTGAGCACGCATCCCGGTGCGATCAAGTTCGCCTTGTTCATCGAAGAACGCATACACAATGGGATAGATGCCGTGGGGACGTTCAGTATCGGGGTTCATGCTGTTCTCGAAGTTTTAAGCGGAATAAAAAACCCCGCTCGGTTGAGCGGGGTTTTCATGTTTGGGTCACTAACCCAGATCACCGAGAACCTGGTCGGGGTGTTCGGCCGGCGTGACGGTTTCGTACGCCTTTTTTATGTTGCCGTTTTCGTCAATCAGATAACTGATGCGCTTTGGCTTGGCGTCCGGTGCATCGGCTGCG
>CALHMG010000090.1 GCA_938034705.1 uncultured Gammaproteobacteria bacterium | reverse complement strand
GCTCATTAGATCGCGTTCGCGCTAATAAAACGACTTCAGGCCAACCGCCGCCGAGCACACTCAGCGCTGATCCAGAATTCGCCGGGCGCGGTTGATCAGCGGCAGATCGATCATGTTTCCGTCGACGGTGAAGACGCCCTTGCCGGCGGTCTGCGCGTCGTCGGCGGCAGCAACAACGCGCTCGGCCCACGCGATTTCTTCAGGCGTGGCCGAGAACACGCGATTGAGCACGGTGACCTGGTCCGGGTGAACCGCGTATCCGCCAACGGACCCAACAGACCGTGCGTGTCGGGCGCCCTCTTCCAGCGAATCAAGATTGCGAAATGACGACATCGACACCGGCACCACCAGCGGATACACGCCGTTTGCGCGAGCGGCCTGAATCACCTGATACGCCGCGGGTCGCAGCACCTCATCGGAGGCCGCGACGCCCATTTCGGTCGCGTAGTCCTCAACGCCAAGCGTTAACCCACGCAGTCGCCCGGACGCCTTTGCGATGCGGGCGGCTTCTCCAACCGCTTGAGGTGATTCGAGCAACGCAATCAGAGAGATTGCTCCTCGGGTCAAGCCCCGCTCAGCTTCCAGTTCCTCGATCAATCCATCGACCGCCTGGACTTGCCCGGCACTCTCACATCGGGCGAGGTGAATCGCGCTGACGCCTTCAACAACACAGGCTTCAAGATCACGCATCGCTTCAAGCCACACCGGGTTTATGCGCACCGTCAGCTCGGCTTTTGAGCCCAGCATGTTGACGACTGAACCCAGCGCCTCACGCGCTTCGGATTTTCGATCGTCGGCAATACTCGCTTCAAGGTCCAGCACCAGCGCGTCCGCGCCGCGATCGGCCGCTTTCGCCAACAGCCGATCCTCGAGCACCGGCACAAACAACAGCGAACGCCACATCTAAATCACACCCTCTTGCGTCAACTTGTCGATATCGGCGCGATCATAGCCCAGGGATTCAAGAATCTCGTTGTTGTCCTGACCGATAGCCGGCGCCGGACTGCGAATGACGCCCGGGGTTTCGCTCAGTCGCGGAAAGACGTGATGCATCGGCAGGCGGCTCAGATCGGGATCATCAAAATCCTCAAGAACATTGCGCCCGCGAATATACGGATGATCAATCAGGTCTTCGATATCCAGGATCGGCCCTACCGTGACGCCCTGCGTTTCGTAGTAGGCCAGATTCTCCTCAAGCGTGCGGGATCGCATCACCTCGGCAATGATGTCGTCCAGCTCCTCGGCGTTCTCGACGCGCGACGCCGACGTGGCATATTTTTCGTCCTGAATAAGTTCAGGGCGGTCTATCGCGATCGCGAGCTTCTCCCACATCGACTGCATGGACGCCGACATCGCAACATGCTTGCCATCGCTGGTGGGATAGACATTGCGCGGCGCCGCAACGTCACCGCGGTTGCCCGTGCGACGCGGCACCACGCCCGTCGTCTCGTACTCCGCGGCGAGCGGCCCGAGAACGGCGAACAACGGCTCGAATAAAGACAGGTCAATCACCTGCCCGCGCGAGTCCCCGCGCAGTCTGCTGATGAGCGCCGCCTGGATACCACCAAATCCGGTGATGCCTGCAACCATGTCGGCCAGCGCAAGCGGCGGCAGCAAAGGTGGTCGATCTTCCCAGCCCGTCATCGCGGCAAAACCCGACATGCCTTCTATGAGACTCCCGAAACCGGGCTTGTGGGCGTACGGGCCGGTCTGCCCCCAGCCTGATATCCGCACAATAATCAGCCCCGGGTTGAGTTCCCACAACTCGTCGGGGCCAAGCTTCCAGCGCTCGAGGGTGCCGGGCAGAAAATTCTCCGACAGCACATCGGCACTCTTGATGAGCCGCAGCAGAATCTCGCGGCCATCGGCGGTTGAAAAATCAAGCGACAGACTCTTTTTCGACCGGGCGTAAACCTTCCACCAGCTCTCATCTGTGCCGAACCGACGCAGATCGTCGCCGCGCCCGGGACGTTCGATCTTTATCACCTCGGCACCAAAGTCGGCGAGCATGTGCGTCATCATATTGCCCGCGGCCAGCCGCGTCATATCGATAACACGAAAGCCGTGAAGCGGTCCCTGTGACTCTGAGTCATATGACTGATGCATGATGTTTCCCAGCAAGTGCGTGGCCTGAAAGCCAGCTTTGTGGTGACCTGCCGTTACACGACTGATGGCGCACGCGGAATCAGTTCAACGGCACCAGATCCCACAGCGACAACTTCGGCGCAACGTCCTGACAGGACTCCAGCGACAACACCCGCCAGCGATCGTGTGGCGAATAGGTTGGCGATGATTCAGCGCCTACCGTGAGGCACAGATCAGACCCGCGCAATTTCAGCTGGCCCTCGGCCGTATGTTCAAATTTTTGCAGATTCGTGCCGTCAAAGAACGGCGTTTGTTCGTCACACGGGCGCAACAGGACAGATGTTCCGGGCAGTACCGTGTTGTTGACGCCAAACGCGGTGACACAGACCTTGGCGGCCGGAAAAATAAGCTGCTCCTCACTGCTGTAGGTCACAACGCTGTCCGCGGTCGGCCCACCTTTGCAGTTGTGGGCGAACAGCGGCAGATCCGGGCGCAGTGCGCGACTTGTGCCCAGGATATCGAAGCAGTAGCCATCGTCCGGCCGATCAAGCCGATCTTTGAGACGCACATGCAAAAAATCCCCGTCTGCGGCCATCGCCGCCGGCGCTGAAAACAAAATGGCGAGACCCACCGTAAGTGCGCAGGCAGAACTTTTTAGTGAGTTATTCAGACGACGCAAAGCGTGACTGACGCGCAGGTTTCTCATGGTCTTTCTCTGATCGTTCTTTCGCAAAAGCGTAAGGCGAACGCTGGGTCGCTCGCCTCACACTCGTCTTTGCCGATCATAGCGCGGAATTGACGCAGACCATGAACACTCAACGCGGCAGTTGGTCACCCGCTCGCGCGAGCGTGTTCTTACGCCACCTCTTTCAGTGCATCGACCGGGCACGGCCCGGGTTCAGACCGAGTCGCACGCGGCTTTTTAATCGGCTCAGCGCTTGCAACGAGATAGCAGCTGCCGCGCCGAATCGTACTCTTGTCCTCGCGTGTGCTCGTTGTTGATGGTGGAAGGACACGCGTTCCGACAACTTCCGGTATCTGATCCCGGGTGATGCCGATATCGCAGAGCATGTGGTCGTTGAGACGACCCAATTGCGCCGCTGTTCGACTACTCTCGTACCACTGAATCAGGTACGCCTGCGCGCCGCGAACCGCCCCTGCAATGCGTCCCCGGCGCGGGTCTTCTGGCCGCTGATCTTCGGCTTCAGGCCGCGAATAACGTTCGTTCCAGCCCTGGGCTCTCGTACCTGTGAATACATCTGCTAACCACATCATGGCTTGTCTCCCATTGACACTGCATCGCTCGGATGCTTAAGTAAATATTATTCGTGAGGCCGCCCCATCTGGCTTCAGAAACGGCCCTATGCGTCTATTTATGGTTGATTTACAACGTTTTAACAAACGAGAAAATATTGGCCGATGATTAAGTTTTTCTTTAATGAGGCATCCCGCCCGCCATGTCGATACAACTCCCGCCGCTGAACAGCCTGCGCGTCTTCGAAGCGGCCGCCCGACACCTGAGCTTTACCAAGGCCGCCGAAGAACTACATGTCACGCCAGCGGCGGTCAGCCAGCAGGTCAAGAACCTCGAAGAACATTTTGGTGTCCAGCTTTTTCGCCGCGGCACCCGCATGCTGCACCTGACGGATGCGGCGCGCGCCGTCGTACCGACGCTTCGAGAAGGGTTCGACAAATTGACGGAAGTCGATCACATGCTCCGTGAACGTGAATTCGATCGCCTCATTACCGTGAGCGTGCCGCCGACTTTTGGCGCGAAATGGCTGGTGCCTCGCCTCGAGCGTTTTCAGCAACGCTACCCGGACTACGACCTGCGCCTCGACGCGTCGGACAAACTGGTCGACTTCCGCAACAACGATATCGACTGCGCGGTGCGCTACGGCCGCGGGGCTTATGAAGGACTCGAGAGCGTTCGCGTGCTGGACGAAATCACGGTACCGGTTTGCAGTCCCGCGTTGCTCGAGGGAGACCATCCGCTACGTACACCTGACGACTTGCGACACCACACGCTGCTGCACGCCCAATGGCGCGCCCTCGACGATGCGGCACCCAACTGGCCCATGTGGCTGCAGGCAGCCGGACTGACGGACATTGATACCAGCCGCGGGCCACGCTTTAACATTGAAACATTTATTGTGCAGGCAGCGATTGCCGGCCAGGGTGTGGCCCTCGTGTCGAGTACGTACATCGCAGATGACATTGAACACGGACGTCTTGTTCAACCCTTCCCGGCGATGCCGAATCAGTCCACCGAGTTCACTCACTACGTGGTCTATCCAATCGCGTCGAAGGACAACCCGAAGGTACTGGCGTTCAGGGACTGGATCGTTGAGGAAGCCGCGTCAGACGAAACACTCGTGTGACAAGTTGCCTGACGATTACCGCGACGACTATAGTCATTGCATGAGCACAGCCGTCGCCCCGAAAACTGTAAAAGCGTATGCGCGCGACGGGGTAACCGTCATGCGAGATATTGTCGATGCAGCAACCCTCGACGAACTGCGCGAGGCGGTTGAACGCGACATTGCTGACCCCGGACCTTTTTTTCATGGCTACAAGCCCGAGGATGGACAGGGTCAGTTTCACGGCAATCTCCGCATCTGGCAGCATGACAGCGTCTTTGGTGATTTTTGTCTGAACTCCGGGCTGCCCGAACTTGCCCGGCAGTTCTTTGGCGGCGGACGGGTGAACCTCCTGTATGACCAGCTGTTCGTCAAGGAGCCGGGCACCGTCAACCGCACACGCTGGCACAACGATCAGCCTTACTGGCCGGTTTCGGGCTCCCACGTGATTTCGTTCTGGATCGCCCTTGATGACGTCGAACAAGACAGCGGGGCGTTGGAATTTGTCCGGGGATCGAACCACTGGGATCGCTGGTTTCAGCCACGCCAGTTTGGAGAGACCCAGTCGCGTCAGTACGACGATAACCCGGACTACGAGGAAATTCCCGACATCCAGGCCGCGCGTGATGATTACGATATTGTTAGCTGGGACCTTAAAGCTGGCGACTGCTATGTCTTCAACGGCATGACTGTGCACGGCGCCGGAGGTAATCGAAGCGCAAACAAAAGAAGACGCGGCTACACGGTCCGCTACACCGGTAAGGACGCGCGCTATGATTTGCGCGTGGGCACCTCCCAGCCGTTGCATAACGTGGCGCTTTCCGACGGTGACCTGCTCGATTCCGAAATATATCCCCTGATCATATCTGACTGAATCCGGCACACTTCGGGCTTCAACGAAATCTGTCAGGCAACTGCGCGTGGTCTCATGCCGCTGCTGCGATACAATGGGGGTCAGACTGACACTCAGGAAAAAACGGATCCTTGTATGAAAACCGCCAAAGAATATCTTGATGAAGCCAACGCCGTGGTTGAACGTATCAGTTCGGAACAGGCCATCGAAAAACACGGGCAGGACGGCGCTGTGTTTGTCGACGTGCGCGACAGTGGCGATATCGCAAAAACGGGAACAATCGCAGGCGCGCTCAGAATCCCTCGTGGCATGATCGAGTTTGTCGCCGACGACAGCTTTCCCATTCACAACAAGGCACTGACCAAGGACACCGATATCTTTGTCGTCTGCGCGGTTGGTGGACAGGCGGCCCTGGCCGGCAAAACACTCAAGGACATGGGCTACAACTCCGTCACCAATATTGGCGGTATTGGTGACTGGAAAGATGCTGGCGGGCCCCTCGAAGACGTGTGAGTGCCCGTTTGCTGTTTCAGCGTTCGTTACGACGCGTTCGACACTCCTTAGCTCAGGCTTCGAGGTGGGTTGTGATCAGCGCCGCAACGTCAGCGGCATGGGTCTGCGCCAGATCGTGGTCCCCGCCGCTGATGATGTGCAGGCCTGAATCTGGCAGCAAAGAATCGATGTAGCGCCCGACCGCAACCGGACTGATCGGATCACGGTCACCCCAGATCAACAGCGTCGGAATTTGCAGGGTTTTAAGCTGCTCGGACAGGTCGACTTCGACCGTCTCAACCCACCTGGCCGCGTTGGGAAACGCCTGGCGATACTCCGGTCGCCAGTCGGCGGCCGCCATATCGATTCCCATAGCGTCGAAAGGCACCCCGGCTGACGTCGCAATGAGCGTCAAGCGTCGGACAAGTGACGGATCGTGCAATGCAGCCTTGGCGGCAACGACGCCGCCTATTGACTGGGCCACGAGATTCACCGGTTCACTCATATGACTCTGGACCAGTGCGACGAGATCATCAATTGCGGATACCTCGGCAGCGTGAGGCTCTGCGCCAAGCCCCGGCCACGACAGCAACGTAGCATCCATCGCCAGATCATCCATTGCCAGATGACTGACCAGCGGTTGCCAGAATTCAGCGCTGCCGCCCGCACCGGGCAAAAACAATGTTGCTGTCATGGGACTGAACTCACCGGTGTAACACGAATTTTATCAACGTCTCGATCTAAAACGCTATTTAGTAAGCTCGAGCAGTGCTTTTTTCAAAGCATCATATTCTCGTTGATGAACACCAACCAGTGCCGCGTCCCGATCGGTTAACTCGTCGTCGTACTGCTCTGGCGCTTTAAACGCTTCGGCGCTTCGGTACTGCTGAGCCTGGTTGACGGCGCCATTGCCCGCGAGATCGAGCAGGCAAGAACACAACCGGATAACTCCGTGACGCTTGAGAACACCGCACACGCGCTGAACCGCGCCACTGAGATTGCGCTCGATAACGCAATAAACATCCCGCCGATCATTCATATTCACCAAGGCACACCGATACAGGTTTTTGTCGCCCAGGATCTGGATTTTCAGTATGTCGAACGCGGTTAACCCCATCGTCAATTTGCCCAACGAACCGATTCTGATTGAGGAAGGCATATTTCTCGCCAAATTCCTCGAACCTGTTCGGCAATGGCTCGCTGATGAGCACGTATCCGAGATCTGCGTTAATGAAGCTGGAATCGTCTGGGTCGAACGCGCAAGCGAGGTTGGGATGACACGCCATGTCGTACCCGATATGGATGCAAAATGTATCGCACATCTGGCGCGACAAGTCGCCGCAAAATCAAGCCATTCCATTAACGCACAACGTCCGCTGCCTTCGGCGGCACTGCCAACTGGCGAACGCATTCAGTTTGTGTTGCCGCCGTGCTCGCCCACAGGCGGCGGGTTCTCCATCCGAAAACAGGTCGTCAGGTATCTATCGCTGTCTGACTACGTGGATGCGGGCGCCTTCGCGCAATCGATCGTAACGGGCTCTGATGCACCCTCCCCTACCGATAGAACGCTCCACGAACTGCACAAGACAGAAAATATCCCTGCCTTTATCTCAACCGCGATTAAGGCAAGAAAAAGCATCGTCGTCTCGGGCGGCACATCAACCGGGAAAACAACGTTTCTGAATGCCATCACGAAAGAAATCGAACCACATGAACGTCTCATCACAATCGAGGACACGCCTGAGGTAGTCCTGGGACAACCCAATGTATTTCGCCTACTCGTCTCTCGTGGCGATCAGGGCGATGCACGCTGGGCATTCACACGATATCGGCACACTTCGACGTGAGCCCTGCACTATCTACGTCGGCGTCAAGCAAAACCAACTAAAGCCACTTGCGCCACTAATTGCGTTGTTCTCTCAACAATGCGTGGACGTTCTTGGGAGAGATCTACCAGGCGAAGATGAGCCACGTGAAATTCTGCTGTTGATTGACGAGTTCGCGTCTTTTGGGCGAATGGAAACCATTGAGACCGCCCTCGCCTTTCTTGCGGGCCACAAGATCAGACTGGTTCTCATCGTGCAGGGGCTGGGGAAACTCCAGGAGTTGTATGCCAAGGGCTCAGAAAACATCCTTCAGAACTCGGCCGTACAGGTCTATTTCGCCGCGAACGATGAAACAACCGCCGCCCACGCCTCCAAACGACTCGGGACAAAGACGATAACCACCCAAAGTCGAAGCGATCCCGAACCGTTACTCCAGTGAAGCCCCACTGACTCACTCACGGGCTCCCCAGAAACATATTCTGTGACTGTCCAAGCCAGTCCAACCGCAAATGCGTACTGACCGCTACACCATACGTGTTATCCTGACACGCTTGGCCCCGCTTAGGGGGACTACTTGTTGACAATCGGTCTGTTTCGGCCGGGACGATCCCGTCACCTCCTCTGAGTCTTACCGGAGGATCCGCCATGTCAGCTATCAGCCCAACGGGCTTATCTCGTACAGACATCACTCATCACCCCGTCTCGACGCAGGCCCTTGCGTCATGAGTGATACGACCGATGTCTCCACCATCTATCTGGTCGCATGTCGTCCAGACTGTATTCGCGCATCCGCGGTTGGACTGCACACATGTTCCAATCGCGACCTGCCGTCGGCGTGCAACTATTGAACGCGCCGCGACTGGAGATAGATATAAAACGAATCGAGCACAATACACGCATCCTCGTCGGCGAACTGCAGACGCACGGAATTGGCGTAACAGGTGTTACGAAAGCCAGTCTCGGCCGTTCGGACATTGCAAATGCGCTTTTACGCGCTGGCGCGCTACGGCTTGGCGATTCGCGAATTGAAAACCTCGAAACAATGCGTGGCGCTGGTGTAACCGCAGCCATGTCGCTCATTCGTTCCCCGATGCCAAGCCAGGTCCATCGGGTTGTTCGTGTTGCCGACACAAGTTTCAACACCGAAATCGAGGTCATTAAACAGCTATCGCTTGCCGCCCGCAGTGCCGGGCGCAGACATAACGTTGTACTAATGATCGAACTCGGTGACCTGCGCGAAGGCTTAATGCCGATCGATGTTGAGACCACGGTGCGTCATATTCTTCGATTGCCGAACATCAAGCTTGCGGGCCTTGGCACCAATCTCGCATGTCGCAGTGGCGTCGTACCAAACGCGCGCAACATGACTGAACTGTCGATGATCGTAAACAGGGTCGAGGCGACGTTCAAAATCAAATTCGACATCGTCTCTGGCGGTAATTCGGCGAACCTGGACTGGGCGATGAGCGCTGAGAACACCGGTCGCATCAATGATCTTCGACTGGGAGAGTCCGTTTTACTTGGCCGCGAGCCACTAAACCGAACCCCAATTCCCGGCCTTTACACGAACGCAATCACACTTGTTGCCGAGGTAATCGAGTCAAAACTAAAGCCAACCCTCCCCACCGGCACACTCGCACAGTCGGCGTTTGGCGAGCAGTCAGCGAAAATCGATCGAGGCACCGTTGCCCAGTCAATTCTCGCGATCGGCCGTCAGGATATCGATCTTCCCGGTCTGACCGCGCCGGCCGGCATCAAAGTACTCGACGCCAGCAGTGATCACCTCATGGTGACAAGCGCACACTGTTTGCGAATCGGTACAGAAATCGCATTTCAGATTGACTACAGCACACTACTTCGTACGATGACGTCCCCCTTCGTCCACAAGGTGCTCGCCGAGGCGAAACCTCGCGGCTGGGGAACAGAAAAAGTCTGGCGGGAGGCAGGATAACGGTGACACCCGGATTTCGCTCTTTCGTTACAGCAGCAGATTCAAATGCTGCTGTCGACTCAGTTCCGGGAATGCGTCGATCACCATTTCCACAAGGCGCTCGGGCGAACGCGATAGTGCGTCCGTAACAGGAATACCGAGTTCGCGTTCAAAGGCGCCTATTGCCTCGTCAACCTGGTCGTCACTCATCTGTTCATGGTTAATCGTCAAACCGATTACACGGGTGTTGCCAAACATCTCGATGAGCTCAATTTCACCGCGCGGGTCCGGCATCGGCATCTGATCAAAATCGCATCGGTGTTCGCGTCCAGGTGCATGCTGCAAAATGACAGCATGCGGTCGGCTGCCCCGCAAAATAAATGAAGATGTTGAATAGGCCGGATGACTCAAGGCCCCCTGACCCTCAACAACAATCACGTCAGGCGATTCGTTCTCGAAGGCTTCCACGATTGTTGCCTCCAGTTCGCCGGCGCAAAACTGCGACGGAATCGCATCCAGGGCAACGCCGTAGCGCGCGCCCTGCATCAACCCGGTCTGACCTGTGCCTATCATCACGGTCTTAAGGCCCAACTCATTGAGTGCGCGGGCAAGAACCGTTGCAGTCGTTCTCTTACCAATTGCGCAGTCTGTACCAAGCACTGCGATACGCGGACAGGTGACTTTCTCAATCTCGCCGCTATACGTTCTCATCTCATGTTTTGCGCGAGGCTTTCGAACATCAGTCAGCGTTACGCCAGCGGCATTAGACGCGTCTACCAATTCTGCGTCATCAGTCAAAAATTCATGCAGACCACAGACAATATTCATACGAAGAGCGATGGCTTCCAGAACGATGAGCCGTTCGGCTGCCGAAAGTCGACCGCTTGCGGGTGCTTTTCCGAAGATAAAGCAATCCGGCATTCTGGACGCTCCTGCTATCGCGTCGGTCAGGTTGGCGTGTATCGGTATGCCGTTCGCTCGCCCATCGAGCACCATCCCCGCGTCAAGCCCGACTTGTTCACTGTCGATTACAGAAACAACGTCATGTACTTGCGAGTGTCGGACAAGGCCGTTGGCTGTTTTGCCGTCTATACCGCCGAAATTGGCCTCACAGTAGACAATAGCTGTCTTGAGTGGTGTGTGCCGAGTGTCAAATTGTGCAGGATCAGAAGTCGTGGTGGTCGCGCCAGTGCCAAATAGACGAAATAGTTCTCGGGTGCGCGAACGCGGGCGCACCTTACCTGTGGTGATGTTCAACATGGAGATACCTCTAAAGTAGAACTCAGAGGAGGCGACGGGATCGTGCTAGCCAGAACAGGCTAATTGTCAACGAGTGGTCCCCCTAAGCAAGGGCTTACTCCGCCACTGTAGCACGTAACGCGTTATCACCCCTTTGTCTTTCACGTGCGCCAGGCAACACCGCGCCTCACACCAGGCTCCCAGTTTTACGCAACCCCTCACTTCTCAAGAGTTAATCATCGCCTGCTCTTTTCGAATGCTCAGCAAGATACTCGTGAACGGCTCTGGCGACTCAAACAACATCTCAGACATAGAGCTGTAGTTGTTCTCTAGTCGCCCTGCGCGTCGCTCTGGTGGGTCAAGCACTAACGTCCCTGCTTTGGCCGTTTCGTATTTCGCCCACCCGGAGCGAAAGAACACCTCCTTGTGCCGGGTGACCGCATCGATGCTTTTTCGCTACACGCCCCGCGGTATTGAATTCGACGGGTCAAAAACGCAAGGGGGCTCGACACGCGCGGCCACCACTTCTCCAAGCAGCATGACTTCAAGTTCGACGCCATGCGCTGCGTACTGCGGATCTACATACGCGATCGCAAGGTTTCTCCGGGTTCGGTAACCCCAACCCGCTGACGTTATTGATCCTACCGATTTACCTCCAGCGAACACACCCTCGCCGGGTTGTGCGGGCGCATGACTTGCATCGAGGGTCAGCAAAACCCGCTGTTTGCGATTGCCGCGAGACATCTGTTGTTGCAGTCCCGTCTTGCCAGGAAAATCCTTGTCCGGGTCAACGAACCGACTCAAGCCGGATTCGATCGGGTTGAACTCTGAAATAAAGTCGGCCTTCCAGTGGCCGTAGCCTTTTTCAATACGCATCGAGTCGATTGCATACATGCCAAAGTGAGCCAGATCAAAACTTTCTCCGGCATCGAGCAGCGTGCGATACGCCGCGAAGACTTGCGCGTTATTGATGTGCAGCTCGAACGCCTGTTCACCGCTGTAGCTGATCGACACCGCCAGTGCCTCAACATGACCAATCTGACAGCGTTTGGCCGTCAGCCAGGGAAAACTCTCCTGATCCCAACGCGTTCGTGGCGCGACGTCTGCCATCAGATTTCGCGTCTTGGGTCCGGCGACCACGAGCATGGTGTGGGTGTTGGTACGACTCTCGATGCGAATATTCGATCCCGCGGGAATCCGGTCCTGCAGCCAGTCCATGTCGTGATATTCGGCGGTGGCCGCAGAGCCGTAGAACACATCACCGTTGTCCAAACCGATGACGGTAGCCTCACACGCGATGTTGCCGCTGTCGGTCAGGAAGTAACACAGGCTGACCCTTCCGGGTGTGGTCGATACCGGTGAGCAACTCAAGCTGCTGATCCACGCGAGCGCCCCGTCTCCGGTAATACGAAACTGGTTGAACCCGGACAGCTCGGCGACGGCTACACCATCGACTACGCGCGTCACCTCTTTGCCAACAACATCGTGCCAGTTCTGAAAACTGTACCCGTGGCTCTCCTCAAAATCTGCAGTTGGTTTGAAAAAGCTGGTGCGCTCCCAGCCGTTGATCACGCCAAACGCGGCGCCCTGGGCCTTGAGCGCGGTGTATAGCGGCGATGTTTTTGCCGGCCGACCTGCCGGGCGATGTTCGTGAGGCAGATGCCAGCGAAATTCATGCTGATAGTCCTCAATCGATTTTGCAGCGGTGTATTCGGTAGTCGCGAAACTCGTGATACGTCGAGGATCCAGCTGCCACGTATCCCATTCGGTTTCACCGTGCACCATCATCTGGGCGAGCATCTTGCCGTAGCCGCCACCCTCCCCGATGCCGACGCGCAATCCGTTCATGGACCAGCAGTTACGAACGCCGGGCTGCCTCCCGACCAGGGGCCCTGCATCCGCGGCGTAGGAGATCGGACCGTTGATGACTGACTTGATGCCAACGCCCTGAAGGCACGGTACACGTTCGAATATGGGATCCAGTTTGGGAAGCAGTCGATCAAGGTCGTCCGGACATAGCGCATTCACAAAATCGGGATCGATACCGGCAAGCCCAAACGTCTTGCAGTCATGCTCGTAAATGCCCACCAGCAGACCGTTCTTTTCCTGACGCATGTAAAACGTGTCACGCGGACACCGAACCATAGACACCCTGCTGTCGCGATCAACGAGTTCGGGCACGTCCTCTGTTATGAAGTACATGTGCTCCATGGCGATGACGGGATATTGAATCCCCATCAACGCGCCAACTTCGTTCACGCGATAACCCGCTGCGACGACAATATGCTCGGCGGTGATCGCACCATTGGGTGTACTGACCTGCCACTCACCCGACGGCCTTTGCGTCAACGCCGTTACCGGCGTGTTGCGATAAATCTTCGCGCCGGCCTTTCGCGAACGGGAAGCCAGCGCCTGACACAGCTGCGCGGGGTCAATGTCCCCGTCGCGTTCGTCCCACAACCCGGCGAGCACACCTTTGGTATCGATGAGAGGATTACGTCGCTTGATCTCGTCGCCGTCGATCAATTCAAAGTTCAGCCCGATTCCTTTGGCTACCGACAGGATGTGGTGGCACTCCTCAACGTGTGTCGGATTAGTCAGCAGCCGAACGCCGCCGGTGGCGTAGTGATAGTTGATCGGATAGGCCGGGTCGTCGGCAAGCTCCTTATACAGATCGATCGTGTAGTCGCGAAGCAACAGCAGCAGCTGGTTAAACGCAATCGCCGGACACTGCGCCGCCGAATGCCACGTCGTGCCCGAGGTCAGCTCATTGCGTTCGAGCAGTGTAACGTCGGTCCAGCCTTCCCGGGTGAGGTGATAGAGCGCGGAGAGGCCACCGATGCCGCCGCCAATAACAACCACTCTGCTGTGCGCTGGCATGTCAGCCATGTTTCATTGTCCTCAACTTAACCGTGCGTGCAGGTTCGCAGACCCCGGCAGAACAGTCTCTCGCCAACCGAAGGTTATCCATGCCCGCAAACAGATTTATCGGGCACCAGGCACAGCAGCATAGGCTACGAATCAATCGAAAAGCGCCGTTCCCGATGCAGAAAGCCGGCGCTTTGTCCAATTCAGAGGCAGCCGTGGCGACCCTGCGATCCGGCCCCGCACAATGAGACGCACCCCGTTGGGTACTTTTCGCTGCATCTCACTGCAGTCGCACGACAGTCGCGCCTTCTACACCAGTCCGCTTGCGAAAACGCTGCGGCCTATAAAGCGTCGAATTTTTTGACACCGCGTTATGTGCGATGGAGACTTAATTTGCGTTCACTAGTCGGCTTATTCGCTAGTCGCGCGAACCACAGGAGGATTTAAAATAATGAAACTGTTTCGAACACTTACCCTGGCCATGGCGGCGGCACCACTGCTGGTAGCAACGGCCCAAGCCGATCAATTTCTGCGCATGGTGTCTGGCCCGTCGGGAGGATCCTGGTATCCGCTTGGCGCCAAAATCATGCAGTTGATGGACGATGAAATCGACGGCATCACCACGTCTAACACATCAGGCGGCGGCATCTCGAACATTCTGTCCGTCAACGATGGCGACGCTGAAGTCGGTTTTTCCTATGCGCACACTGCCGCTAACGGCATGAACGCAGCCGGTAAATTCACCAAGCCACAGAAAAACGTTCAGCATCTGGCGACTCTTTACGGATCGGTATTCCAGGTAGCCGTACGCAAGGACAGCCCGATCAAGTCTTTTGAAGACATGAAAGGCGCCAACATCTCACCAGGTAAAGCCAAGTGGACCGGTACTGCGTTCGCGGAAGCGATCCTGAAAGAACACGGCATTACCTTCGACAGCATCCGCGCGAACGGCGGCACCGTGCATCACGTCAGCTACACCGAGTCGGTCGCGCTGATGAAGGACGGTCACATTGACGTCTTCATGGGTGCAACCAACATGCCCCAGGCATCGTTTCTTGAACTCGAGCAAAGCCCGGGCATTCGGTTCATCGGCATCGATGATCCTGCCAAGCACAAGAAGATTCTCGATGACAATCCAGGATTTGTGCCCGGCGTGATGCCCAAAGGTGTTTATGAAAGCGTCGACCGCGACATCAACACGCTCGGCATCACCGTCAACATGGTGGTGAACAAGGACCTGCCGGAAGACCTGGTCTACAAGATGTGCAAGTCACTGTGGGCCAACCACGCAAAACTCGTTGAAGTCAAAAGCGTGTGGAAGCGGGTCAAGCAGGAAGATGCGCTCAAAGGCGTCGCCATTCCCATCCACCCGGGTGCTCAGAAATGCTACGACGAACTTGGTGTGAAGGCAGGCTAATCCTTTCGCTGTTGTGAAAGTCGTAACGTGACGCAAGGGCCGGCCGGTGTGAACTGCACACCGGCTGGCTCTTTTCGTTTGCCGATTTCGTCGCTTACGCAGCGGGATCATCCAAGACCAACACCTGATTCAAGACATCGAGACCACTATGAGTGACCAGAGCGGCAAGATTACTTATGAGGAAGCCCACGAGAACGGCTTTCTTGAACGGTTACTGCTCGATCGCCGCCTCACGGTGGCCAACGCAGTGTTCTTCGGCTGCGCCGTCGTTGCGATCAGTCTGGCGGTTTTTCATCTATTCGTCGCCGCATTCGGTACACCTGAAGGACGCTCTTTCAGAACCGTACACCTGAGTGCGATGCTCGCACTCGCGATCTGCATGTTCCCGCTGTTTCGACGCTCAGCCTGGGAACCCATCATCCAGGGTGACGCGGGGGACACCCGGCGCCGCATAGGGTTTGGTATCGATCTGCTACTCATTGGCTACGTCGTGTTTGTCCAGATCTGGACGCTTTATGACATCACCGCTTTTCACCTGCGCTACGGCGAAAAAGAAACGCCCGATCTGATCGTTGGCGGACTGCTGGTGCTGCTGATACTCGAGGTCACGCGACGCGCGGTCGGCTGGGCGATGGTCATCATCACAGGCTTCTTTGTTCTGCACGCGCTGTACGCCAATCACTTTTTCGGCTTTTTCTACGGGCCGCCCGTTCGGTTTGGCAAATTTATCGACACGCTGTTCATGTCGAGCGACGGCATCTTCGGCATCCCGCTGCACGTCTGCGCGACCTATATCGTGCTGTTCATTATTTTTGGTGCACTGCTCATACGCTCCGGCGCCGGGCGATTTTTCATCGACCTCGCCGTGTCGCTGACCGGCCACCGCATTGGCGGCCCGGCCAAAGCGTCGGCAGTTGCCAGCGGCTTCATGGGCACGGTATCCGGCTCGGCCGTTGCCAACGTTGTAACAACCGGCGCTTTTACAATTCCGCTGATGCGCAAAGTCGGCTACCGCCCGAAGTTTGCCGCCGCGGTAGAAGCCTGCGCGTCGTCCGGTGGACAAATCACGCCACCTATCATGGGCGCGGCCGCCTTCATCATGGCCGAGTTTCTGGAGACGAGCTATATCAACATTGTGCTCGCCGCCATCATTCCGGCGTTTCTGTATTTCGCGACCGT
>CALHMG010000089.1 GCA_938034705.1 uncultured Gammaproteobacteria bacterium | reverse complement strand
TTGACCCAGATTGAGGATGTTGTGACGGCGCCGCCGGCGAAGACGGCCTTGACCAGATTACGTCGAGTTGCGGATTGCGTGTCCTGATCCGTCGAAAGCTCGTCGCCCCGGCCCTGGATAGGGTTGTTCTTTTTCATCTCGCTTTACTTCCATGAAATTGACTGACCAGACAACAAATAGCCGATCGTGTCGAAACGTAAATAACTGCACGGTCATTTACGGGGAAAACCTGAGAGATGGGGACTTTGTCCCCCCGGTTCCGGGACCGGGACCGGGACCGGACAAGATCCACTTTTTGCCTGTCCCCGGGGACTACTCGGCGAGCGGGGTACCGGCTGCCAGGGACTGGCGGGCGTAGTCGGCGTGCTCGCTCATCGGTACAAACCGATAGTGGCGAGCAAAGATGTCGAGGACATCGTTGATCAGCTCAAGCTTCTGTCCGGCCTTGAGGTTCATCGCCGGAAAGAAGTCCAGACCGACGCCGTCATCACAACCAAGAAAATCCAGCGGATGCAGCAGGAAGCTCGGCTGCGTCCCCGTCAGTCGACACAGCGTCAGCGCCGTTCGCAGATAGGTTCTGGCCAGCACCGCGGAGAAACTTCGAAGGTAGAGCAGATAGCTCAGATGAAACGGGACCTTGAAAATCGGCATCGTGGTGACGGGAATCTCAAGGATCTGATCATCATCGATCTGGCGCATGTGAGGTTTGAGCGTGCCAAATCCGTCTTTCCATGACCCAAACAGCTGCTCGCGTTCTTCCTTCTTCTGCGCGTCGAGTTTCGACGTCATGAAGTAGTAGGCGCGGGCCAGTGGACCGATGACGGTTGGAAAGCTCGAGGCGTCGTATTCATAACCCATGTCGACGATGGTGCGCAGGACCGCGTCCGAGAGACTGTAGCCAGGCCCCCTGAAACCACGACACTCGTGGCCTGTGAGATCTTTAAGCAGCTTGTGGGTGGAACGTAATTCTTCGACGATCTGTTCATCGGTATATCGATGCAACCATGGCTCATGGCTGAACGAATGATTGCCGAGCTCATGGCCGCGTTCAACAATCGACTTGATCGCATCAAAGTTCTTTTCGAACACGACGTCCTGACCGACCACAAAGACTGTAATTTTGATTCCTCGTGCTTCGAGGACATCCAGGAATCGTGGGACAACCGTATTCAGATAGCTCGGATATTCATCCCACCCGGCGTCACCGTGGGTTTTCATATACGACCAGCGATTATCAAGATCCAGCGAGAGACTAGCCAGTTGCCGAGAGCTCATGGGCTTCCTCATTGATGTGTGTCGCAGATGACGCGTCAATTCGTTTGATCAGTTCAGGTAGCGAACGTTCAGCGAGTGCAATAGTCTCGTTGACGTTCAGTGTCCCGTTAACGATCTGGGCCGAAGTAACGACCGAAACCCCTGATAGTGATGTGGCCACACCCGGCACTTTCGTCGAATAGTCGATCGTGGGCAAAGCCATCACATGAGAGACGCGTGAGATTCTGAAAGCCTCGACATCCTCTTCAGTCAGCTGCGGGTACATTCTGAACAGCCCCTGCAGAAACGATGCTTTGATGTCCTCGTCTGAAGCTTTGAGCAGAGGGTCGTCAGAAGACACATACTTCGGCAGATAGACAAGGTGGTGACCGTCGACCTGATCGGCATCAACCAGTGCGGTCATTTCAATAACACCCGTGAACGGAAAACCCGGGTCGGTGATGTTGGTAACGTAGTATCCGCCCAGCGGTTTTTTCAGCAGAACCGAGGCGCACACGACCCCCATGTAACGAATGTCGTTGAGTCGACGTTTTTCAGTATCGCTCAGGTTCGGAACCAGTGCGGCAGTGACCGGAGTCTGAACGGTCATTACAACGTGGTCGAACTTTGACTCTTCCACCAGGCCGCTTTCCCGTTGAGTCGTAACACTGACTCCCGCGTCCAGAGGGACAACGGACTTTACGGCAACGCCAGTCTGCAAACGTACGCCCGCCGCGTCCAGAGCCCGGCCCAGAGCGTCATTGAAAGTCGCATAGCCGCCGCGGACATAGCCGAACATTTCCTTCTTCAGACCAGAACGTCTTGCCGCATACATGCGGTTGATAGTGGCCCATATGAAGGCAGCTGACGTGTCCCTGTAGTTGTCGCCAAGTTTGGATTTGAGCAGCGGCAGCCACATGGACTCGAATGTTCTCTTGCCAGACCAGCGCGTAAGCCAGTCGCCAACGGTCACCTTTTCAAGACGACGCCAGTTTTTAATTCGCGCGCAGTAGAAGATCGTAAAACCCAGTCTGATCTTGTCGAGAAATCGAAGCGGCGGAAACTTCAGAAACTCCACCGAATTGGACATCGAATACAGCTTTGATTCTGAATAAAACCCTGTTCGGGTTTCCCGCCAGTCAAACCTGTCGCCGATACCAATTTCCTCGGCGAGGGTTCGTGTATGAGAGTCCGAGAGCAAGGTGACGTGATAGTGGCGATCCCAGGTGATATCGCCAACGCGCCAGGCGTCAGCAAGACCACCGATACCTGATGCCCGCTCCACAACGGTGACATCAAACCCGCGGCGCGCAAGTTTCAGTGCCGTCGTCAGCCCGAGAGCACCGGCACCGACTACGCACACCGACTTGCTGGACTTAGCGCTGGACATCAGCTGGTCTCACCCACGAGTCCGGATTCAACGCGGTACGTCAATGAACATGCCGCGCAGGTCAAATCCTGGTCAGCGGGTGTTTCACCGGCAGCAAATCTCAAAACCGGCTCGCCGCATCTGCAGACGTATCCGATCGATTTAGCGGGACTGCCGGCAACAAGATGAAACGCGGGCACACTGCGAGTGACTACCGACGCCATACCGACCATGGCGAATCGACCCAGGGTCAGGTCGCTGCCGATAGTGCAGTTCGCGCCGACCGTGGCGCCCGCTTCGACTCGCGTCAGCTGGGTATGTTCGTCTGGCTCCGACGGGCGTAGCGACAGCAGATCAGGCGTGGTCGCTCGCGGAAATCGATCATTGGTGAACACGGTGTGGGCACCGATCATGACGCCATCTTCGATAGTGACGCCGTTACAGATATACACGCTCGCGTTGAGTTTGACGCGATTGCCGATTTCAACATCGTAGGCGATGTAAGTCTTGCCACCGACAATACACTGCTCGCCGATACGGGTGCCGAATCGTATGTGCGCGTTATCCCACACCGACGTCCCCGCGCCCAGACTGACATCCTCCTCGACAATGGCCGTCGGGTGGATTTTGACCGTCATCCTGTGGCCCCGACTCCGTACCCTACCGAGCCCGCACGGTGTGCGGCGTCATCATATTTGATCTTCTGCCACTGCTTGCCGTGCAGTGCATCGTAAGCGGCTTCAATCACTTCAACGGAGGCGAGTGCATCGTCGGAGGTGATGAGAAGTTCTTCTTCGTCATAGATGGCTTTGACGAAATTATCTGTCTGATTGACGAATGACTGCACCTTGTCGTAGCCGTCGCCAAATTTCATCCACGTCTTGCCATCGGTGCAGTAGGCCGACGCCTGCCAGCCCACGACAATGACGCCCTCGGAACCCACAAGGTTGACGAAACCTCGTCGCTGCAGCTGGTGACTCCAGGACAAATCGACCCGGCCAACAACGCCGCTTTGCGCGCGCAAAACCATCGTCACGGTGTCCTCGACCGGCAGCTTCTGGTAGCGCTTGCCCTCGATGACCTCGAGCTCTGAAATCGGTCCGAGAAGATAGTGGACAATATCGACCGAGTGAGTGCCGTTATCGATCAGCACCCCGCCACCGCTGACGGCAGGATTGGCATTCCAGCGACTGGACATGTCTACCGGGCTGGCAAAACAGTTTTCGAACACAAGCAGCTCGCCAATCAGGCCGTCGCGCACCATGTTACGAGCCTTGGTGGTGTCTTCGACATACCGAAACTTCGACGCCATCGTGAATTTGACGCCGGCCGCATCCGCCGCGCTCAACATTTCGCGTGCGGACGCCGAGTCTATTGAAAGAGGTTTTTCACACAGCACATGAATGCCTGCCTCGAAAAAATCGAGACAGATATCGCGGTGCGTTGATGGCGGGGTGCAGACGATGACCGCGTCGATTTCGCCCGCCTTGATCATGTCACGGTGGTTCGTGTAACCCGTGGCGCCACGCGCCTCGCTCACCTGTTTGGATATTTCGGGATCAGCATCCGCAACCGCAACCAGAGTCGACCCCGGGTACTTCTCAACGGCGTCCATGTGCGTCGCGGCAATCGCGCCAGCGCCAACCAGACCAAAACGTACAACTTTCTGTGACATCACCAACCCCTACTTTGATTTAACTACCGCTACCTGGAAATACGCCAGACGCGGCTCTGTAACTGGACTGAGCAAATTCGCTCAGGCTCGACCGCGCAGCAAACGAGCCACCTCGATGACAGCGTCAGCGATATAGTCGACGTGCTCTTCGGTATAAAGTTCGTTCCAGGGCAACACGACAATGCGTTCCAGGCCCTCGAATGTGCCAACAAATTTTCGCGGGTCGTAATCAACAGCTTCGGGTCGGGCCAGGTTGAACGGGAACCTGCTGTTGCCGAAAGTCTTCTGATCCCGAATCACCTGACATCGAAATGCCGGTTTCTGGATGTATCGCGGGGCGCAGACGATACCGCGCGCCTGCAGCGCCTTGCCGAATTCAACGGCACCGCCGGGGATCACATCGAGGTCAACGTGGAGGGTGTACTTCCACCAGACATGCTTCGCGTCCGGGTGAACCTTTGGCGTGTCTACACCGGGTAAACCGGCCAGACGTTCGGTGAGCCGAGCCGCCGTTTTCTGTCGTGACGACACCGACGTGTCGAGCTTGTCCATCTGCGCCACGGCGACAGCACCCTGCAGCTCGGACATACGATAGTTGAGCGCGAGAAAGTAGTGATCCGGATTAGGGTCTCCGTAACCCCAGGCCTTGTTGATAAAGAGGTACATGCGTCGCGCATATTCTTCGTTGTCGGTAGTGACCAGACCGCCCTCACCTGTGGTGATGTGCTTGCCCTGCTGAAGACTGAAGCAACCGATGTCGCCGATGGTTCCAACCTGACGACCTTTGTAGGTCGACAGGAAAGCCTGGGCGCAGTCCTCGATCACCGGAATATTACGAGATCGTGCCAGCTCCATGATCGGATCCATGTCGCACGGGTTACCGAACAGGTGGGTCACAATGATTGCCTTCGTGCGATCGCTGATGACTTTTTCGATCGTTTCTGCGGTCACGTTGCACGTCAACGGATCTACGTCTGCAAAAACCGGAATGGCGCTCTGATACAGAATTGGCGTCAGGCCACCGATGTCGGTGATCGACGTTGTAATGAACTCATCACCGGGCTCCGGATCCAGAGCGGCAAACGCGCAGTGCAGCGCACCCGTGCCAGATGTCGCTGCGTATGCATGACTGGAACCGACCAGCTTGGCAAAGTCCGCCTCGAGACGCTTGGTGAACTGACCTTTGGTGCTGGTCAGTGTCCCCGAAAGAATCGCCTTGGAAACTTCGGCGATTTCTTCATCACCCAGGGTTCTGCCCGTAGAGTCCTGGTCCGACGGCAACGTCATATGTAGTTGTTCAGCTGGTGTGCTCATGTCTGTTTACTCCCCCAAAAAAATTCTTTTATTCAGCCAAGGCCGGCTTGGTGCGATTTGCGATTGTTGTTGGCCGCATGGACGGCACAAAGCGCGACAGTACAATACGACTGAGCAGCTTTAAATGTGTCGCGGTTGTGCGCACGACGTTCATTTTTGATACACCGAACTTGCGCGTACGCAAAACCGCTGGCGCTTCGACAACCTTGCGTCCGTTGATCTCGCAGCGCCAGATCAGTTCGGCAATGCCGACAAACCCGCTGTTGCTGACCTTAAGCGGCGCGATGGAGGCGCGGCGGTAAACACGGAAGCAGCTCGTGTAACAAAACAGGTCGGTCGCAAGCGTCGTCCGGTAGATAATCGAAGCAACTCTCGACAGCACAAGTCTCCAGCCGGGAACACCGAGGACAGACCCGGCCGGGTGATACGGCGACGCTGTCACGATGTCGACGTCATCGGCGAGATGCGGAATCAGTTCAAGGAGCTGGCGTGGGTCGTACGTGCAGTCGCTGTCGATTGAACAAACGATGTCACGCTGGGCGTAGCGCAGACCGGTCATTATTGCCGCGGACACACCGAGGTTGCGGCTATGGCTGACGACGGTTGAGCGCACGTCATCGCTGAAGGCCTCGACGAGTCGATCATGTGTTTCGTCTGTGCTGCCGTCGTCAACGAAAATATACTGGACGTCGTATCGAGAACCCATGTCCTCATCAAATCGCTCAAGTGATTCAGCCAGATGCCTGATTCCCTCGGCCTCGTTGAAACAGGGCACGACCACGCTGATCGGAGTCGTATGGCCCGCAGCCCCGCGGCTCGTCTTGCTGCTCACTACCGTTGTTGTGTTTGACATAGTGCTCGATTCATCTCATCGACCAGTAGATCCGGTCCTGCCGACAATTGGATAGTCACACCACACATTCGGGCGTCGGATCGACTCTTGCGACTGCCGCATGCCTGCACGGGCATGCGGGTGGTCGGCAATCGATCCCGACACAAAAATGTTGCGTGTTGACTACACCCCCCTGACTCGTGACTGGCATCGCCGGGCGGCTCTTTCGGGCCCGTGTCAGATGTCAGTCAGCGCTCATCTCTTTGTATCGAGACACTGAACAACACCTGATCTTCCGGGCTGTCGTTCTGCCGGGCTCCACTGCGCCGATTCGGTCTCACTCGCCGCCGGGGTGCGTCCCCGACCGCCGAAACTTTAACGGTGCCTGCAGGCCGCCACTGAAGGCGAAAATCCCTCTCAGATACGCCGTCTACAGTAGGGGAATGACCTGCCTCGCTCAAGTGCGTACATCACGCCGATCGTGTTAACCAGGTCGCGCCGGCCGCAGGAAATTTACACGCTTTTGCTGGTCACGATTCCCTCGCATCCGACCCGGGATGTGATCAATCGATTCATCTGGGGTGCCGAGTCCGGCCGACTGTCTCCAGCGGGGGTCAGCCGGACACGATGTGTCACGCGTCCAGCGCGTGTCCGAGCTCGGCAATCAGATCATCGACGTCTTCAACACCAACAGAGAGTCGAATCAGCGTGTCGGTAATACCAAGGTCAATCCGCACGGACTCAGGCAGCGAGGCGTGGGTCATGATCGCAGGATGTTCAATAAGACTTTCGACCCCGCCGAGGCTCTCGGCAAGCGAGAACAGCTCACAGTTCTCGAGAAAGCGCTTCGCGTCTTCCAGGCCGCCTTTCATGCGCATGGTCACCATCCCGCCAAACCCGTCCATCTGGCGCTTGGCGATCTCGTGCTGGGGATGACTTTCCAGACCGGGATAAAACACCCGTTCGACTTTGGGGTGTGCTTCAAGATATTCAGCGACGGCCATGGCGTTGTCGCAGTGCGCGCGCATGCGAAGAGCCAGCGTCTTGAGCGAGCGCAGGCAAAGGAAGACATCGAACGGACTCGGGACGGAGCCGATTGAATTCTGCAGGTAGTGCATCTGATCTTTGAGATCCTGGTCATGCTTGATGACCGCAATACCGCCGATGACATCCGAGTGGCCATTCATGTACTTGGTTGTCGAATGGACGACGATATCGAACCCCTGCTCCAGCGGGCGCTGGGCCCACGACGACGCAAACGTGTTGTCGCAGACACAGAGGATATTGTGCCGCTTCGCAATCTCGGCCACCGCGGCCAGATCAATCACTTTAAGCAGCGGGTTGGTCGGCGTCTCCACCCACAGCATCTTCGTATTCGGTTTGATGGCGGCTTCGAGTCGAGCCGGATCGGAGAGGTCTACAAAACTGAAATCCAGCCCTGCAGAGCGGCGCCTGACACCGTCAAACAAGCGATAGGTTCCGCCATAGAGATCGTCGACGGCAACCACATGATCGCCCGTATCGAGCAGTTCAAGAATTGTTGAAATCGCCCCCATGCCCGACGAAAAGGCAAAACCGGCGAAACCGTTCTCGAGATCGGCAACACACGCTTCCAGCGCCTGTCGAGTGGGGTTCACCGTGCGGCTGTAGTCAAAGCCCTTGTCCACCCCGGGGCTTTCCTGGACGTAGGTAGACGTCGCGTAAATCGGCGTCATGATCGCGCCGGTAGCCGGATCCGGTGCCTGACCCGAATGGATGGCGCGGGTTGAAAAGCCAGTCTTAGAGCCAGATGCAGTCATCATTTTTCCTCAAGCGTGAATACCGAACTCGGTGTCCGCGAGTGTAAGCCGACACCGGGATCAGCACCACTTCAGACCTGTAAACCCGTGTTATCCTCGCAGCCCGTCTCGGAGAAGGATACGAACGGTCCAGGCAGGGTAAGCGCCCCGTGCCGTCGGCTGTCCGTGACGCCTTCAATGACACCTGGCTCGACACACCGAACCCGGCACACCCCACTCGACGCGCCCCGACGGGGCATCTCAAGTTAGATTCAGATGGCTTTCATGTTTTCACCCAGAACCATGTTCATCATTTTCTGCGGCAGCCTGATCGTGCTCATCTCGTTCGGCATTCGCTCGAGTTTCGGCCTCATGCTTGACCCGATCAGTGCCGAGCTGGGCTGGGGTCGCGAGATCTTCGCGATCTCCATGGCGATTCAGAACCTGCTCTGGGGTGTCATGCAGCCTTTCGCCGGGGGTATTGCTGACCGGTACGGTGCAGCCAGAGTCATCTCGGGTTCCGCGATTCTGTATATCGCCGGCCTCGTGGTCATGGCGCACACGATAACGCCAACGATGATGCACATCTCGGCGGGTGTTCTGATCGGAACCGCGCTGTCGGGCACCGCCTTTGGCGTCGTGCTTGCGGCGATCGCCAGAGCGGTGCCTGAAGAGCAACGATCTCTCGCGCTGGGCATAGGAACCGCGAGCGGATCCTGCGGTCAATTTCTCGTCGTGCCGGCGGGTCAGGCACTGCTCTCGGACTACGGGTGGCAGATTACGTTGCTGGCGTTCGCGGTTCTCGCAGCCCTGATGATCCCGGCGTCGATTGCCACTCGCGGCGCCGCGGTTCAAAGCGGGCCGCCCCAGCGAGCCATGGAAGCGCTGAGCGAAGCCGGACGACATGGCAGCTACTGGTTGCTGACCGCCGGTTTTTTTGTCTGTGGATTCCATGTCGCGTTCATCGCCACACACCTGCCGGCGTTTATTGGTGACAAAGGCCTGCCCCCGTCCGCAGGCGCATGGTCAATCGCCCTTATCGGCCTGTTTAACGTGGTCGGTTCGCTGGCGGCCGGCTGGCTAGGTGGAACTCACAGCAAAAAATATCTTCTGTCCTGGATCTACCTTGCCCGGGCAATCACCATCGCCGTGTTCGTCCTGATGCCCGTCACGCTGACGTCGGTTTACATCTTCGCTGCGGTGATGGGTCTGCTATGGCTGTCGACGGTTCCACTCACATCGGGACTGGTGGGTCAGATGTTTGGTCCCCGTTATATGGGCATGCTGTTCGGTATCGTCTTCCTCAGTCATCAGCTCGGCAGCTTCCTCGGTGTCTGGCTCGGCGGGCGACTGTTCGATCAGACCGGTTCCTACGACGTGGTGTGGTGGATCGGCATTGCCCTGGGTGTCGCATCCGCGATCGTGCACTGGCCAATTGACGAACGGCCCGTGGCGCGTCTCGCCGTCGCCCCCTGAAACCGGCAACGCAGCCGGAGGCTGACCCTGGCTCCGGCTAGCCCCGGACTGGGAGATTTTCCGATTAATCGCACTGGATATGGCCGAATTATGGCTAAAACCACACTTCGTAGCGGTTGTCAGTCTGGCGTTTTTGCAATAGCTTAAGACCCTCAAGGCCGGGCATACACCGGCAATTCCCCCGCTACCAAAAAACCGTATCAGGTCCGAGTTTCGGCCGGTCGGATGGTGTGGGGTCGCACCTCGGGATCTGTAAGGAATAACTTCGTGACTGTTAGAAGCATTGAATCTGTTGCCGTCGTTGGCGGCGGCACCATGGGAATGGGCATCGCTGCCCTCGCGGCTGAAAAAGGCTGTCGAGTGCTGCTGCTGGATATGACGAAAGAACTGGCCGACAAGGCAGTCTCACGCATGCAGGCCGGACGCTCGCCGGTTCTCGACGATCCCGAGAAGCTGGCGCTGATCACAACCGGCAGTGTCGAGGAAGACATCGCCAGCGTAGCTGACTACGACTGGATCTGTGAGGCCGTCATCGAAGATCTTGAAGCCAAGCGCGCGATTTTCGAAAAGCTCGAGGAGCATCGAAAGGACGGCTCGATCATCACCACGAATACTTCAGGCATTCCGCTGAAAGACATTATCGACGGCATGCCCGAAAGGCTGCAGCAGGATGTTGCGGTAACGCATTTTTTCAACCCGGTGAAGATCATGCGCCTGCTGGAGCTTGTGCCCGGAAGGCACACCAGCGACGAAGTGATCAATACGCTGACCTCGTTTTGCCGCACCAAGCTCGGCAAAGGTGTCGTCAACGCCAAGGACACCGTGAATTTCATCGGCAACCGTATCGGTTGCATGTGGATGCTCGCAGGGCTGCACAAAGGTGTCGAAGCGAGAGCCAGCGGTTTGACGATCGAAGAGATCGACACGCTGTTGTCTAATCCAATCGGTCTCCCACCGACAGGCATGTACGGCCTTGTTGATCTTATCGGTCTCGACATCATGGATTCCGTGGCAAAGAATCTCGACGAGAATCTGCCCGACAGCGATGCGGGCAAGCCCTTTACCAGCCTGCCTGAAGCCGAACAGGCCATGCTTGATCGCAAGCAGCTCGGCCGCAAAACCGGCGGCGGCTACTACCGCATCAACAAAGCGGACGACGGCACCAAAACCAAGGAAGTCTTTGACCTCGAGTCAGGAGACTGGCGCACCGCCAACGAAATTGAGCTCGACGAAGAGCACGCGGCATTCCCGACACTGGTCACGGCCGACACGCCTGCGGGACGCTTTGTCTGGGACATCATGAGCAGCACCTGCTGTTACGCGGCCGATCTTATCCCCGAGATATCAGACGACATCGTCAACATCGATCGGGCGATGCGCTGGGGCTTTGCGTGGAAATTCGGTCCTTTCGAGCTGATCGATCAGCTCGGCGCGAACACGTTCGTTGAGATGCTGGAAGCGGAAGGTCGGCCGATCCCGGCAATGCTCAAAAACCTGAAGGACTCAGGCGCAACGCGCTTTTACCGGGCCGACGGTGCGGAATACATCGGCACCGACGGCAACTACCATCCGGTGCCGGAAGAATAGCCGCTGTTTGAATCTGCGGGCTGACTTCATTGCACAGTTAAGCTCGCAGAGACCGACCCGTCAAAGCTTCTCTGCGGTGTCGCGCAACACGAACTTCTGAATCTTGCCGGTGGACGTCTTCGGAAGCGGACCGAACACGATGGTTTTGGGTGTCTTGAAAGATGCCATGTTGGAACGGCAGTATTCGCGAATATCGTCATCCGACACCTCTCCCGCGTCAGGCTTGAGCGTCACGAACGCACAGGGGGTTTCACCCCATTTCTCATCAGGGCGCGCGACCACCGCAGCCTCCATGACGTCAGGATGCTTGTAGAGGACCTCTTCAATTTCCAGGCTCGAGATATTTTCGCCGCCTGAGATAATGATGTCCTTGGAACGGTCCTTGATCTCGACGTAACCGTTGGCGTGCATCACCCCAAGATCGCCGGTATGGAACCAGCCGCCACGAAACGCCTCCCCGCTCGCCTCGGGGTTCTTCAGATAGCCTTTCATCACGGTGTTGCCGCGCAGCATCAGCTCACCGATGGTTTCGCCGTCGGCCGGAATCGGCTCCATGGTCTCCGAGTCCGCCATCATCAGGCCTTCGAGAGTCGCGTAGCGAACGCCCTGACGCGACATCATCGTCGCTCGATCATCAAGACTGAGTGCGTCCCATTCGTTCTGCCATGCGCAGACCGTTGCCGGACCGTACGTCTCGGTCAGACCGTAAAGGTGCGTCACCTTGAAGCCCATACGCTCCATGCTGGAGATGACGGCACTTGGCGGCGCCGCACCACCGGTTGCCACCTCGACGACCTGAGGGAATGTTGTCTTCTGATGTTCAGGCGCGTGGATAAGCATCGTCAGCACTATCGGCGCTCCACACATGTGTGTCACACCATGGTCACGAATCAAAGGGAAGATAACGGCCGGGTCAACCGCACGCAGACACACGTGTGTTCCGCCAGCGGCCGTAACACCCCAGGTGTAGGTCCAGCCGTTGCAGTGAAACATCGGCAGCGTCCACAGATAAACCGACGACGGATTCAGGCCGAAGGTGAACGAGTTGCCCAGCGCGTTGAGGTAGGCACCACGATGATGAAAAACAACACCCTTGGGGTTGCCGGTGGTTCCGGAGGTGTAGTTAAGAGCGAGCGCCTCCCACTCATCATCCGGCCAGCGCCAGGCGTAGTCGGGGTCACCCTCTTCAAGAAAG
>CALHMG010000088.1 GCA_938034705.1 uncultured Gammaproteobacteria bacterium | reverse complement strand
CGAGTGATGACGAAACCCGCAGGGCCGTTGCGGTTAAGGATCTCAGCTCCGGAATCGATCGCGGCAACCATTTGATCAGTCAGCTTTTACGCATGGCCCGTATGGAGCAGGGGGCCGACAGTCAGATAGTCGAACGGGATCTCGACCTCGCGGAGTTTTTGCGCGAGCGGGTCATACAGGCGGAACCGCTTGCGAGTTCCAGGAGCATTGCGCTGGCGGTAAAGGCGCCGGCGGCATGCAATCTGACCCTGGACGCCGATGCGATTGCGGCGGTTATTGATAACCTGCTGGATAACGCAATCAAGTACTCGCCCGCTGGTGGCGAGGTTGAGGTAAGTCTGGACTGCGGGTCGATTGAGGGAGCCCCGGTTATGCGATTTCAGGATCAGGGTGCTGGAATCTCCCAGAACGAGCGCGAGCTCGTGTTTGCCCGATTTGAACGTCTGCCGGACGCTGTCGCCAATGATGAAGTGCAGGGTGCCGGACTTGGGCTGTCGATAGTTACTCAGGCCCTGGCCCGACTGGGCGGATCCATTGCACTTGAAGATGGCGAGAACGGTCGCGGACTTATTGCGATTGTTACCCTTGATGCGGCCCGCGTTGCAGACGCTTAAGCGTTTAACTGCGCTCTGAGTTCTTCATAGCTGTGCAGGCCAAACGGCTCCGTTATCTCTTGTTGCCAGGCGTCGTCAAAACGCTTGAGCGTCGCGCTTGAGAAGCTGTGGCTCACGTCGCCGGAAGATCCTTTGTCGACTTTGGTCGTGCTCGCACCCGGGGGCAGACCCATTGCGGGATCAAGAAAAGATCGCAGCACATGATCATCAAATTGGCTCCCGTGTAGTTTCATGTAATCGATAGAGGTGGCTCTGAGCGTTGTAGCCAGGAGTTCATCGTCAAGGGTGATCCCGACAAAAGCCGCGACCGTCCTGATGGTTTTTTCCGGGTCGGCGACAAAGTCTTCGAAGCACAAAAAGCAGACGTTTTCCTGGTGTCGGCGAGGCCACCAGTCGCCAAGGTGATCCCAGTATCGGCCAGAGCCCGAGCCGCCGAAGATCTTGCTGTCGACAAACGTGTCGATGTCGATGCTGCCGGTCTCGAACATCCAGCCTGAAAAGAATCGATAGAACGAATTGGCCATGGCGAGAGGGTTTCGCGTCATGTGGATAAGTCGCCCGGTCTGGGGCAGATCGGAAAACTTCCGATGGGTCTTGAATGCGCGAGGGTTGGCGATCTGCTCACCATCCGGATCAATACCCATATCGAGGGCGATCTCAAGCCACGGTACGACTTCGGTGATCTCCCTGAAGTCCATGTGTCCGCCGGTTCGCAGCGTGTGCACCATCTGTTGCAGCAGCGTGGTGCCGCACTTGGGGTATGTGGCGATAAAAACGTCGTCCGCCCGGCAGGCCAGCCGGTCGGCGGCTTCTCTGGCACGTTCATGGCTGAAGTATCCAAGGCGCTCGTCCATCTCTTCAACGGAGCGAGGGCGGGAAACGGGTCCGGGATAGCGGGGCTTGTCGGTCATGGTTCCAAGGGTACCATCGTTACCGTTGACGACTGCCTTAGCTCAGCGTGTTCCCGGTCGGAACCATATGCAGATCCGCGGGCATGCGAATGGTAGTGCGCTTCAGAAGTCGGCACATGCTGGCGTCAAATTCGTCACGTCGGTGCAGGAGAAATCCGTTATCCCACATGACGACGTCACCGCTTTGCCAACGATGTCGGTAGACAAATTCGTCCGCCGTGGCGTGTGCGCTCAGTCGGTCGAGAAGCGTGCTCGCGGCGGTGTCACTCATGCCAACGATGCCTGTCATTGTTGTCGGGTCGAGGTATAGAGACTTCTCGCCGGTCACCGGGTCGATATTCACCAGCGGGTGGGCGACGTCGGGTGTCTGGTTCGCAATGGTCGCTGCCAGTTTGCCTTCCTTGTAGGTGGCCTGACGCTTGGCGTACTGAAAGACCCCGCTGAGGTTCTCAATTTCCTGCTGCGTTGCGGCATCCAGTGCCGACCAGGCGAGTTTCAGATTGGCGAACATGGTGTCGACCGGATTCGGTGGCAGTTCAACCATTTGCAGCACGGCACCGGTCGCCGGGTTGGTCATGTACGACTGATCGGTGTGCCAGTCGAGTTCGTTCGAGCCCAGCCCGCCAATGGGCACGCCGGTCGCGTCCTGCATGTTCGAAATTCGAATGACGGCAGGATGGTTGGCAGCCCAGTCGGTCCGCACGATCTGTTCAAGCTCGCCAAAACGGCCGCTGAAATCTGCAAGTTCTTCTTCACTGAGACTCTGTCGCCTGAAAACAAGTACACCGTGGGACTTGAGCGCGTCTCGAATCTCTGCGATCTGGTGGTCGGTCAATGGCTGCCACAGCTCAAGGTCACTGATTACTGCGGCGAATGCCTGGCCGGCGGGGCGAATATTCATGGGGATATTTTATCGCTACCGCCATAAATTTGTCGTGTGGTCCCATTTTATGAGTCGCGAGTATCCCGTGTTTCAGGTCGCTGAGGTGAAGCAGACCGCGACCGTAGTAGAATCAGGCCCAGTCCCACCAGCTCCCAAAGGGAACACCAAAGCCATGAACAATGCTCAACGAATCTGGAATGCACTTGGAGACAACGGTGTCGACAAAGTCGCCTATCTGCCGTGCAACAAGCTCAATGCGGTAATGCAGGTGGTCCCGGACGATATCGAGGTCTGGGATATTACGAAGGAATCTATTGGACTCGCGCTGTGTTTTGGCCGCAGCCTCGCCGGCAAACGCTCGGCGATGTTCATTCAGAATACCGGCCTCGGTAACCTGATCACGGAGCTGTACACGATGCAGAAACTCTATCAGGAGCCTTTGCCGATTTTTGTCTCCTGGCGCGGCTACTACAAAGAGCCGATTGAGGCGCAGGTTATCTTCGGCGGCAAGGTTGAGGCCCTGCTCAAGTCGATCGATGTGGAATACCGTGTCTGCAAGTCAACCAAGGACATCGAAGACCTGCCGAAGGATGTTGGCAAGGTATATGCCGAGAACAAGGTCAAGGTTTATCTGCTGTCACCTGAACTGTGGGAGCAGAACAGTCCCGACTATCACGTCTTCGGCGCACCCCAGTTGAGTGCGGTCGATGTGAAAACGGAAAGCTACGCGGGCACACCGACGTTGACGAGAAAGGGCGCGATTGACGTTGTGATGCAGGAAGTAGGCGACAACGACATTATCGTGTCCCAGATTGGCTTCCCGGCGAAAGAAACCTATAACAGTCGAGATCGCGATCAGAATTTCTATATGCTCGGTGCGCTCGGGGCGGCGACCGAGGTGGGTATCGGTCTTGCACACGAGGTGCCGAAAAAACACGTTTACGTGATCGACGGAGACGGCTCGTTCTTCTTTAATCCCAACCAGCTGGTTGATCTTGCCACGCTCGGACCCAAAAACCTGTCAGTCATCTGCCTCGATAACGGCAGCTGGGGTTCTACCGGAAATCAGCCAACGCTGAGTTCCAAGGGCATGAACCTGTCTGCGTACGTTCGAACCTTTGGGGTTACGAGTACCGGCATGACGGATTCTCCCGAAGGGCTGAAGCGATTCATGAAAGACAAACTGTCATTCATTCACTACATGATCAAAGCCGGAAACGACAAGGTGGGTGGTGAAATTCCCCTGTCCGCGATGGAGATCAAGGAACGCTTCAAGAAGGCCATCGGCGCCTGAAGATGCACGCTGACTACCGGTGTTAACTGCTGAGGGCGAGCCCGGTAGTTAAGTCTTTGCGCAACCGGGCTTTCAGGGAACTGTCTTCAAGCTTCAACCGGGTGGAGCGTAAATTCGAATCTCGCTCCCGTCGGGCTGTCGGTCAGGCGCAGTTCGCCCTCGTGCCATTGCGCAATTTTTCTTGATATCGCGAGCCCCAGACCGGCCCCGTTGCCGGTGCGCCGGGCACCGCGATAGCCCGGATCGAATATTCGTGAGCGATCCGCTGGCGCAATGCCGGGGCCGGTATCCGTGACGCTCACGCGAACAACTCCGTCCTCGTGTTTCGCCGCAATTTCAATACGTCCATTAGCGGGCGTGTGAGCGATTGCGTTCGTCACAATGTTGTCGAGCATGCGCTCAATGAGTCCCACGTTGCCGTGAACCATCGGCAGGTTGCCTGCGGCCAATGCCTCCAGCGTCACGTCCGCGCTGTGGCAGCTGAGGTGATGTTTGTGCGCAACATCCTGAATCAGGTCGCCTACCGCCACCGGTTCCATCGCGTTGGTGTCGGTATTGTTGTCGAGACGAGCCAGCTGAAAGAGATCGTTTACGAGGCCGGTCAGGCGTTCGCTTTCATGTCGCGCGGTTTTTATGTGATCGAGTCGCTGTGCATCATCCAGACGGTCGAATCTGACGGCAAGGCTTTCGAGAGCCGTGTTGACGACAGTCAGGGGTGTTCGAAGGTCATGGGAGATATGTGCAAGAAACTCCCGGCGCTTGGCATCCTTGTCGGAGAGCTCAGCCATCTGGTGCTCAATGCGTCCTGCCATCGCGTCAAACGTCGATTCAAGTGCATAGACCTCATCGGTGGTTCGGGGGGCGGTCAGAGCATGCTGCTCGGAAGCAAGTCGCTGTTCTGTCGGGCCGCTGGCGCCGAGATTTGAACCCAGCGCTGTCATTCTGCTGGCGAGATTTTCAAGGCGCCGTCCGAGCAGACGAAAGATGATCAAACTTGCAATCAGACCCAGCGCGAGGCTTGCAGCGAGAGCGGTTGCAAGGGCCTTGAACAGATAGGAATCGCCAAAAGCGCTCTCGATCACGTCAACGGCCTGACCGCGCAGGATGACATACAGATAGCCGAGTTCGTCGTTGTCTTTTGAGAGCGCGCTTGCCGAGAATATCTTGCGACGTCCTTCACCGCGTGGATCGTCGCCAAGTATTGGCAGCGCCTGGGTATTGCCGATCATGGCTTTTACGGGTTCAAGGTCAATCGCGTCACGTTTCACGACGCCCGGGTCTGCCGAAAAGGCGATGATGTTCCCGTCGACGTCGAGCTGATAGATCTCGATCGCGGGATTGACGGTCATATAGTGATCAAACGTTTTTTTGATGGCCTGGGTATTGACCATCTGTCCGTCGACGTACGTGAGCGTGTTTTCCTTGACGATGCGCTCGGCGAGATCGCGGTTCAGCTGCTGGCTTGTCACGTCGACGTGGGTGCGGGCGACGAACCACCCGAGGGCGGCGAAGACGATACCGGTGAGTGCAAAGACCGCGAGCAGAGCCCACGCCTGCTGCCGGAACATGCTGCGGGTTCGGCCGCCCGTGTGTTCGATGATGCGATCAGCCGACATGCGCGAGTCTTCAGGTCGCCCGAAAGCTGTACCCGACTCCCCAGACGGTCTTCACAAAATCCGGATCCGACACGTCGCGCTCGATTTTTGCGCGAAGTCGATTGATGTGTGAATTGACCGTATGTTCAAAACCGTCATAGGTGTGGCCCCAGACCGCATCGAGAAGCTGGGCACGCGTGAACACGCGACCGGGATTGCTGGCTAGGTAAATCAGAAGATCAAACTCGAGAGCGGTGAGGTTTACGATTTCGCCGCGGACACTGACCTCGCGACTGTTGGCGTCGATCACCATATCATCAAGCTCGATGCGCGTCGGGTCTTCCTCGGCCGGGCTCAGCTGGGCCTCGGTTCGACGCAACTGAGCGCGCACCCGAGCCACCAGTTCCACAACGCTGAAGGGTTTGGTGACGTAGTCGTCGGCGCCAAGTTCAAGGCCCAGAACGCGATCAGACTCTGCATCCCGAGCCGTCAAAATAATCACAGGCGTGTACTGGTCCCTCGCACGAAGACTGCGACAGACGTCAAGACCGCTGCCGTCGGGCAGGGTGATATCGAGTATGGCGACATCATAGGGCTCGTGCTTTGCAAGGCGCAGGGCCTCGTCGAGGCCGCTCGCTTCGCTGACATTGATATGGGCATCGCGAAGATGGGTCGCGACCATGTTTCGAATTGTGGAGTTATCTTCAACTACGAGTGCGCGTGCGTTCATCGTTCTCCCTGCGGTCCGGGTCTACAACCGTAAGACCTCGAGTTCCGCAGGGAGTTCACGGAACAAGCGGCCTATTTTCCGCTGTATTTTGCGCGATTCGGGCGATGCGTAATCGTGATACGGGCCACCGGGTTTTGCCACTGGTGGACGGCAGAATCGAGATCGGATTCGCCACCGGTTGCATCACGGTCGCCGAGAATGCCTCGATGAATGTGAATATAGGTGCTCTCAACAGGGCCTCCGGTGCTCGCGCTGACGCCGCTTGCACCGGTACCGCTGTTGCCGCCGGGGTCAGCCGGTATGCCGAGTACACCAAGTGGTCCGCCACCGTTGATGACTTCGTTATTTCGCTCCGTGCCGGCGTCGTAACCAATCGCGTCGACGGTGCGCCGGTACCACTTGCGAGGAATTCTTACCGAGTCGATGCCAACAAAACCGTCGTTGGTTGGAAGCAGCATCCCGGCAACCGTGAGAAAGCGCTGGGAGTTGTTGGTGGACAGTTCCAGCGTTACTGACTTGCCTGGTGCGAGCAGGTCGGGTGCAACGGCGGTCACGGCGCCGGCATTTTCGGCGGCTGCCTGGGCCAGCGAAACATCGCCGCCTTCTGCAATCGTGGCTATCGCGTCCGAGGCGGGCTTCCCGACGCTGAACAGGTCAACGCTTCTGCTGTGGGCGACAGCGAGCAACGGCGTGAAGTAGATTGCGCTGGTCAGATTTTCGATCTTTACCTGAACCCTGTCGGCGAATGCGACGGGAGCACTTACTAACGTGGAAACGGCAACCACGGCTGCCGCAAAAGCGGTTTTCCCCCGACGCGCTGTTGCTACGCCGCTGGATGTTTTTTTAATCATTAGAATTCTCCAGTTCTTGAGTAGAAAGAATCAAACGCGGATTGCGTTCGAAGACCCATTACACGTGATCGGAGTCACGTGTGAGTCACGGAGAAGTCACAGATTTCTCACAGCATTGTGAGCGGTCAGACCGTTACGCGCAGCGTCCCGAGATTAAAGAACTCGGCGGTAACGACGGTGCCCGGTTCGACGAACATGATGCCCGTCATTGATCCCATCGTGGCAATCTGCCCGGCCTTGAGGCCGCCGCAGTGACGACAGTTGTCGGCTACCCGGCGCAACAGCCCAAGCGGGGTTCCGGGGAACTTCCAGCCGGTGTTGTCAACGACCACCTTGCCGTCAAAGCTCTGGATAATGCGCTGTCTGTCCGTATTGAGTTTCTGCCAGTCTTCGATCGGTTCACCAATGACAAGACCGGCATTGATCTGGTTATCGCTGAGCTTCCACAGATCGCCGGCGGCAGCGTAGTCCTTGAGTCGGCTGTCAACGAGTTCGATCAGCGGCAGCATGCATTCCACGCTGTCGGCAACTTCTTCGTCGGTATATGGCGTATCCCGAGCGGGAAGGTCGGCGCGCAGGCGAAAAGCGAGCTCTGCCTCTATACCTCGAAGCCGATATCGGCCGTGGTCAATGGTGGTCGGACTGGTGACTATCTCAGACGCAAAAATCGGTGCCATTACCGGCGTGGCGTCCTCGGTCTCGGCGCCGGCTTTCCATCCGCCTACTTTGCCAACCCGCTGGGCTACAGCCTCCTGAATCTGATAGACGTCTTCAAAATTCCGGGGTGCCACTTTGGCGCCAACCGCATCGAAGGCGTGTCCTGACTCGGGATTGTTTCTGGCGGCAACCAGCTGATCGGCAATGTCGGCGAGGTCGGATGGATTCATGCTTGGTCTCGTTACGTGCGGTAGCGCTACGGTAGCGCAAGTTCCACAAAGCAGTGTACTGCGTTGTGACTGCTGGGACGGACGATGCGAAATTATCGACCGCGGGTGATGAACTCATGCGCAGCCGCTATTCTCACTGACGCGCCAACAACTGGATACGAAAGATGGATGCGAATTCGCTGCATGAGAAATCGATAATTATTGATGGTCTGGAGATCAACCGATGGAGTCGCGAGGTCTTTGAAGATATGCGCAAGGGCGGTCTGACCGCCGTGAACTGCACCGTCGCGGCGTGGGAGGGTTTTCGCGCGACGATGGACAACGTCGCCCGGTTCAAGCGCTGGTTTCGGGAATACGATGACATCATTCTCCAGGTCTACACCACCGAGGACATCGTGCGCGCAAAACGCGAAAACAAAACGGGCCTGTACCTGGGTTGGCAAAATACGTACCCGATCGAAGACCGTTTGGAGTATCTCGATATTTTCCACGGACTGGGTGTGCGCGTGATGCAGCTGACCTACAACACGCAGAATCTTGTCGGAAGCGGCTGCTGGGAAACCAGGGATTCAGGCCTGTCGGACTTCGGACGCGATGTGGTCGACAGGATGAACGAGCTTGGGATTCTGGTTGACCTGTCCCATGTCGGTTCTCGCACCAGCAGTGATGCGATTGCGCATTCGAAACAGCCTGTCGCGTACACCCACTGCGCGCCATCGCACTTTCTCGACCACCCACGCAACAAGACTGATGCCCAGCTCAAGGAAATCGCGGACAGCGGCGGCTTTGTCGGCTATGCGACCTATCCGCCGTTCATGCCCCAGGGGCCGGACAGTTCCGTCGAGCATTGCGTCGAAGCGCTGGAATATCTGATCAACCTTGTAGGAGAAGATACTGTCGGGATCGGCACCGACTTTACGCAAGGCCAGGACGCTGCCTTTTTTGACTGGCTGTCCCATGACAAAGGTACCGGGCGCCAGCTGATCCCGCCACGGCCGGGTGGCGTGACCATCATGCCCAAAGGCCTGCGCACGATCGGCGAGTTCTCCGGCCTGACACACGCAATGGTCGCAGCCGGCTGGCCCGAGTCTCGAATCGAGAAAGTCATGGGCGCGAACTGGATGCGTGTGCTCAAGGACGTCTGGGGCGCCTGAGTTGTGTCGCCGGATTGGTTACCCGTCAATCGGAGCCATCGCTGCTACGGATCCCGTCGGCAATCAGGCTGATCATTTCGAACATGATTGCCGACGCGGTGTGTGCAGTAATCTTGTTCGGATTGTCTTTGGTTGGCATCAGGCAAACGACGTCTCCGCCGATAATGTTTTTGCCACGTACGCAGCGCAATAGCTCCATCACCTCGTCAACCTGAAAGCCCTGAACACCGGCTTCGATGTTGGCGACGCCAGGCGCTACCGTAGGGTCGAGGCAGTCAAGATCAAAGGTGATGTAAAGCGGCGTGTCGCCAATACGGTCCTGGATGGTCCTGATAATCGATTCCGGACCCTGTTCACGATACTGCGCCATCGTGATCATCTCGTACCCAAGTTCAACGCTGGGTTTGCGCCAGTCGAGTGTGCGTGGGTTGCCGCGCATGCCAATCTGCACGCTGTGCGTTGCATCGATAAAGCCGTCTCTGACCAGCCACGCGGCCCAGTGCGCGGCAGACTTCACGGCCCCAAGAAAATGAGGGATTTGCTCGAATGCATCGGTGTGGGCATCGAAATGAAGAAATGCAGCCTTTTTGCCGCCGGTGAGATTGGCTTTGGGGCCGGCAATGGCTTCCATGATGCCGCCTGTTATTGAGTGGTCACCGCCGACCGATACCGGGCGTGTTCCGGCGGCATCGATGCGCTTGTAAAATTCCGTAATGCGCCGGATGGTGGCTTCGTTGTCGTTGGCCTCCGGGACCGGTACGTCGCCGATGTCGGCAATTCGACAGCTCGTCCAGGGATCAAGCTCAAATCCCATGTGCACGCGTTTTGCCATCGCCGAGACGTCGCGAACCGCTCGCGGGCCAAGGTGCTGATCCCGCTCCGTCGTCCCGTTACCCGTTGAGTGCGGGACACCCGCAAGGGCAATATCGCAGTTGGCCGGATCGCGTTCGATCGGGGTTCGGAAAAAGGTAGGGATGTCCCACCAGTACAGTCCGTCGACCATCATCTGGTCCTGGGGTGAAAGTGACATGTCGAGTCTCCAGTAGTTGGGTTTGATCCGGGCTGGTTTGATCCCGGGCGTGTTCCAGCGCCGTTACGCAGGTGCCGCTCGGTTGCTCGTGCGCATAACGATAATCAAGTGTGTGACTACAACGCAAAAACGCCCCGCGAGAGCGGGGCGTTTTCGTTCTGGCATGGATTCGCGACTTGCGGTCGCGGTCGGGTTAGCTTTAAGCGAACCACCAGCGCTCGGAAATACGAGCACCGTCCATTTTCCAGAGGTTGCCGAACTGGCCGGTGTTGGCGAGCTTGGTAGAGTGCGCATCGACGTAGTTGGCGTACATCGGAACCACCGTTCCACCGTCGTCTGAGCACAGCTGCTGCATCTCGTGGTAGATGGCACGTCGCTTGTCTGTATCGAGCTCTGAACGACCCTGAAGCAGAAGCTCCTGAAAGCGGGCGTTCTCCCAGCCTGTATCGTTCCAGGGGACACCTGACTCGTAGGCTGTAGCGAACATCCAGTCTTCCGTTGCGCGGCCAGACCAGTAGCAGGCACACCATGGCTTCTTCAGCCAGACGTTTGACCAGTAGCCGTCATCAGGCTCCTGGGTCAGCTTGATGTTGATACCGGCAGCTTTGGCGGATGCCTGCAGCAGCTGGCTTGCGTCAAGCGCGCCTGCGAATGCAGCGTTGGCGGCGGACAGGTCAACAGTCAGACCTTCCATGCCGGCTTTCTTCAGCAGTGCCTTGGCCTGCTCAGGATCGTACTCGCGCTGAGCCAGGTCCTTGTGCCAGTACTGGTTAGCAGGACCGATCGGGTGGTCGTTAGCGATTGCACCGTGCCCCTGAAGGATCTTGTCGAGCATTTCCTGACGGTTGAAGGCAAGTTTGATCGCCTTGCGTACGTCAGGGTTGTCAAATGGTGCGATGCCAGTCTGCATCGGGAATGTGAAGTGCTGGTTACCCGTTACCTCAAAAATTTTGACGTTGGGGTTACGCTTGAGCAGCGCTTCGGTCTTGAAGTCGATCGCGTTGATAGCGTCTACCTGACCCGTCATCAGCGCGTTCATGCGTGCACTGGTGTCGTTGATGGCGATCTGCTCGACACTGTCAAAGAAACACGCGTCGGTCTTATAGTGACCGTCGTACTTCGACATGATCGTGCGCACGCCGGGGTCATGATTTTCTACCTTGTAGCCACCGGTACCGATGCCTTTGGCAATCGACTCGGCGACGCCGCCAGCAGGGTGCATGACGATGTGGTAGTCAGAAAGCAGGAACGGGAAGTCCGCGTTGCCGCCTTTGAGCGTGAACTGGATCTGGTGATCGTTCATCTTCTTCATGTCGGTAATCGAAGAGACGATCGGCTTCGCGGCGGACTTGGCGTCCTCGGCCGTGTGCAGGTTCAGCGACTCGATCACGTCATCGGCGCCAAAGCTCTTGCCGTTGTGGAATGTCACGCCTTTGCGCAGGTTGAACGTCCACGTCTTGGCGTCAGCGCTTGGCTCCCAGCTTTCGGCGAGTTCGCCCTTGAGCTTGCCGCTTGCGTCAACTTCAGTCAGGCAGTCGAACGCCGTGCCGTGTCCGGCCATGATCATGTAGATGTCCGAGTGGGTACGACCGTCCCAGCTGTCGGAGGTGTTCGCGCCGGAGATTCCGAGCTTCAGTGTGCCGCCTTTCTTCGGCGCCGCATGGGCTGCGGTGGTAAGGCCGGTACCTGCTGCGGCGGTTACGCCGGCAGCAACACCTGCGCCGAGGAACTCGCGGCGGTCCATCTGGCCCAAACCGGCTTTGTCTTTTTGTTTGTCTGGCATTGCCATGTTCTCCTGTGATGTGGATGCTTTTTTCAGAAACTCCGGGGTTTGTCGTGGACGGGCAAATCCGGCGTTCTGGTTCATTTTTTACGTATTCGCCCTGGGGCGAGCTTACTGCGGCCGACGTACGCGCATCGGCGATACCGCATTCTATCGCCTTATCGCGCGCCCGAACGTTGCGAAACGGTTAAGTGTCGATTCGGGCACTGGCGGCGTCGCCAAGATTGTCGACGCCCCGTTCGTCCAGCAGACGTGTCAGCCAGTCCGGGTCCATTTCAGGAACCGAGCTCAACAACAGGTCGGTGTAGGGGTGATGGGGCGGTTTGAACATCTCGTCTTTAGGACCGGATTCCACCACGCGGCCTTCTTTCATGACCACGACTTCATCCGCGATCGCGCGCACGGTGGCGAGATCATGGGTGATGAACATGTAGGCAAGATCCAGATCATCCTGCAGCTGGGCGAGCAGGCGCAGAATGCCTTCGGCGACGAGCTGGTCGAGCGCCGAAGTCACCTCGTCGCAGATGATGAACTTCGGCTCCGCGGCAAGCGCACGGGCGATGCCGACGCGCTGCTTCTGGCCGCCCGAGAGTTCTCCGGGCAGTCGGTCCATATACATGGAGGGCTCGAGTTCGATCTGGTTGAGCAGCTCGGCGACTCGCTTGTCACGCGCCTCTCCCTTGAGGCCGCCATAAAACTCCACCGGCCTGCCGATGATGTCCTTGATGCGCACCCGTGGGTTGAGCGCGGTGTCCGCCATCTGGTAGATCATCTGCGCCTGGCGCAGTTCATCCTTTGTTCGTTGCTTGTAGCTCGGCGCAAGAGGCTTGCCGTCGAATTCGATGTGGCCTTCTCGAGGCGGCAGCAGGCCGGTTATTACCCGCGCCACCGTTGATTTGCCCGAGCCGGATTCGCCGACCACGGCGACCGTGCGGCCGGCGTGGATATCGAAGCTGACCCCGTGCAGTACGTCTACCGACTTGCCGTAGGCGGCTGTGATGTTGGCAACGCTGACAACGGGCGTCGAGTTGCGATCCGCGACCGGCTTCTGGGGTCGCGTAAAACTTCGCACGGCCCACAGTGACTTTGTGTAGTCCTCGCGCGGGTTCGACAGCATCGTTCGCGTGTCGGCCTGTTCGACTTCGTCGCCCTTGAGCAGGACCTTGATTTCGTCGGCCATCTGAGCAACCACGGCAAGGTCGTGGGTGATGTAGATCGCGGCCGTGTTGAACTGTTCGACGATATCGCGGATCGAGGCCAGTACCTCGATCTGGGTTGTGACGTCGAGGGCCGTTGTGGGTTCGTCAAAGATGATCAGGTCTGGTCGGCACGACATCGCCATCGCGGTCATCGCGCGTTGCAGCTGGCCACCGGAAACCTGATGCGGATAGCGAAACCCGATCTCGTCAGGGTTGGGCAGACGCAGCCGGTTATACAGGTCGATCGCGTCAGCTTCGCTGTCTTTTTTGCTCATCACGTTGTGATAAGTCGGCGCTTCGGTGTGCTGATCAATGATCTTGTGGGCGGGGTTGAAAGACGCGGCCGCTGACTGAGCGACGTAGGCTATGCGCTTGCCAAGCAGTGCGCGTCTCTGCGCCCTGGAAACCGATCGCAGATCGATTCCGTCGAATTCAATGGTGCCGGCGCTGATGCGGCAACCGTCGCGGGTGAATCCCATCGCCGCCAGCCCGACGGTCGATTTGCCGGCCCCGCTTTCGCCGATGAGGCCAAGCACTTTGCCTCGATGAAGATCGAGATCGATGCCGTTGACGATCTGAATCCACTCTTCGTCCGCTCGGCCCTCAATCTTGAGACCGCGAATCTTAACCAGCGGCTCGCTCATTCTTTCAGTCCTGAGGTGTTATGCAGCATCCAGTCGACGACGAAATTCACAGCGACGGTCAGCAGGGCAATCGCGCCGGCGGCCATGAGGGGCAGGGCGGCGGTTAGCGGATCGTACGCAGCGAAGTTAATAAACTGGGAAAGGTCGCGCACCATCGTGCCCCAGTCCGCCAGGGGCGGTTGTATCCCAATGCCAAGAAAGCTCAGCGAGGCAATGGTGAGGAACACAAAGCAGAAGCGCAGGCCGAATTCTGCCAGCAGCGGTGAAAACGCGTTTGGCAGTATTTCTTTAAAGACCAGATACGAGAGGGTTTCGCCACGGATCTTCGCAGCCTCGATGTAGTCCATCACGACAATATTCAACCCGACGGCTCTGGACAGTCTGAAAACACGCGTCGAATCGAGCACGGCGATGATGATGATCATGAACCACGTCAGCGATATGCCGGATCGGTAGGACCACTCTGACGCGATAGTCATCAGCAGCAGCGCAAAGATCAGCTGCGGAATGGCCATCAGCGCATCGACAGCGCGTGAGAAGACCTGATCGATCCAGCCACCGAGCGTCGCTGCAAGAAATCCCAGGGTGATGCCGATAAAAAACGACAGCAGTGTTGTCAAAAACGCGATGCCAACGGTGTTCCGCGCGCCATAGATCAGGCGAGACAGAATGTCTCGGCCAATCTGGTCGGTACCGAGGAGGTGGTCGGGATTGCCGCCGAGTTCAGGGTTGCCTCCCGGCAGCACGTTGATGTTCTTGAAAATCTCCGCTTCGCCGTAGGGTGCGAACAGCGGCGCCCCGAGAGATACCGCAACGTAGATCAGGATGATCAGCAGGCCAAACGCAGCCGTCAACGGTGCCTGGCGCATGGGTTTGGCGATGACTTCAGGCATGACGCGACGGAGAAGCTCGCGAAAAAGCCAGGACACAATCGCGCAGACAATGACGATGATGCCAATCCACTTGGCGTATTTCAGGACCGCAGCCAGGGCGCCCTGGCCGCCGATCAGGAAGATCGCGAACGCCGCAGCGACGAGGAACAGCGCGAAATAGATCCAGCCTTTCATCGCAGCCTCACTTTGGGTGCCGCAGACGCGGGTTCGACAGAATCGACATCACGTCAGCCAGCAGATTGAGAAGAATATAGGCCGCCGCGAAAATCAGACAGCAGGCCTGTACGAGAGGGATGTCGCGAATTTTCACGCTGTCCACAAACAGCTGGCCAACGCCCGGATACACGAACACGACTTCGACGACCACCACGCCGGTGATGAGGTAGGCCAGGTTCAGGGCAATGACGTTAATGATCGGCGCCAGGGCGTTTGGCAGCGCGTGCAGCAAGATGACGCGAATCGGCGAGATACCTTTCAGTCGCGCCATTTCAATGTAGGGTGACGCCAGCAGGTTGATAATTGCCGCGCGCGTCATGCGCATCATGTGCGCCGATACCACCAGCGTCAGCACGAGGGCTGGCAGCAGAGTTCCCTTGAGACGTTCGCCAAAGCTCATGTCTTCGAAGATATTCGAAAGGGAAGGGAGAATCGGATTGAGCACCGCAAGAAACAGAATGAGAATGTAAGCGACGAAGAATTCGGGGCTTGAAATCCAGGTCAGCGTTACGACGTTCGCGATACGGTCAAAAATTGAATTGCGGTACAGCGCTGCGAGAATTCCGATGATGAGCGACAGCGGCACAGCGATGCAGGCGGCTACGGACGCCAGAAACAGCGTGTTTTTGAATCGTGGCCAGATCTGGTCGGCAACCGTGATGAGATCGATGTTCGTCGAGTTGCCAAAGTTGGACGCGAAATTCAGTCGCGCAAAACTGATCCCAAAGTCGCCCTGAACGGCTCGCCCGAGCCAGTTAAAGTAGCGGCTGACCATGGATTCGTCGAGGTGCAGCTGCGCGCGGATGGCCGCAACGGCTTCTGGGGTAGCGCCCTGGCCCAGAATGGCTTCGGCAAAGTCGCCGGGCAGGAGTTCCACCGCGCAGAAGATCATCAGGGAGACGATCAGCAGGGTCAAAAGACCCAGCGCAAGGCGCTGAAGAATAATTCCGCCAACCGATTGCAAACCGTCGCTTCTCCTCTGTCACGGCCGGGTTAACCCGGCTCTTTGTGTGCCCTAGCATAACACCAGTGCTGATCAGGCTGGATTTGAGCCGGCTGGCGGGGCCGCGAATCGACGTTCGGTCGGCAATTTCCAGCTGG
>CALHMG010000087.1 GCA_938034705.1 uncultured Gammaproteobacteria bacterium | reverse complement strand
TCCAGATGCCGTCCACTGCATGCGTTCGGCGCCCGCCAACGGGTCCGTTACCGCCATCAGCCCACCGGCAAGTCCGGCGTACATGCCGGAGATCACAAAAGCGGTCAGCGTGTAGGGACGTGTGTTTACACCGGTGTAGTTCAGACGGTTCTGATTGGATTTAAGTGCTCGGAGCATCATGCCGAACGGCGAGCGGAAGATGCGCATGGAAATGAAGAAGCAGATGATCAGAACAATCGCGCAAAAATAGAAACCGGGATAGCCCGTCATGCTTATGCCAAAGAAATCCGATGAGGGGAGAACGGCGCCGTAGTCGCGTCCCAGCGCAACATCAAGCACGCGCGGATCCTGCTGGGTTAACTGCAGACCGGTTTCACCATTGGTGATCGGAGTCAGTACCGAGTAGGCCAGGTTGTAGCTCATCTGGGCGAGCGCGAGGGTCAGGATCGAAAAGTAGATCCCGCTTCGTCTCAGACAGATGAAGCCAACAAAGGCTGAAAAAATTCCCGCAACCAGCACCGCAAGAATGACGGCTGGAATCGGGTTCATCGAGAACAGCTTGAAAGTCCACACCGCCGTATAAGAGCCGACTCCCAGAAAGGCGGCGTGTCCGAATGACAGGTATCCGGTCAGTCCAAACAGGATGTTAAATCCGATAGCGAAGATGCCGAAAATACAGAACTTCTGCAGCAGGTCGGGATAGCCCGCACCAAACGGCGCAAGGATAATCGGACCGGCCAGCACCATTACGGAGAAAATCAGCAATAAAAGGAGATCTTTCTTATTCATGTTTAGCTCTCCATTACACCTTTGCGTCCCATGAGTCCGCGCGGACGAACCAGCAATACGATCATGGCAATGAGATAGATGATGACCTGGTCAATGCCAGGAATAATGTTCTTGACCTCGTTCATCGAAGCGAAGCTCTGCACGATGCCGAGCAAAAAACCGGCGGCAACCGCCCCACCGAGACTCCCCATACCGCCGACCACCACCACGACGAAACTCAACACCAGAAAGTCCATGCCCATGTGGTAGTCCGGACTCAGGATAGGCGTGTACATCACACCCGCGAGACCCGCAACGACCGCCGCGATACCGAATACGATCGTGAACTTGCGATCGATGTCGATCCCAAGCAAACCTACCGTTTCGCGATCGGCCATGCCGGCACGCACCACCATGCCGAAGGTCGTGAACTGCAGGAAGGCAAACACCAGAGCAATGATCAGCGCCGAGAACAGAAAGTAAATCAGACGCCAGGCGGGATAGACCACACCACCTGCATCGAGACCGATCATTCGACCAAAGTCGATCATGCCCTTGGCCACTTCAGGCGCAGGCTGAGGGATCGGGTTGGCGCCATACATGCTCTTGATGATTTCCTGAATCACGATGGCAAGGCCGAAGGTCACAAGAATCTGTTCAGCATGTGGGCGCTTGTAGAAGAAGCGGATGAGACCACGCTCCATGGCAATACCGATCAACAACATGAAAGGTATTGCCACAAGTATCGACAGCGGTACCGAGTATTCGAGCAGCGTGGCGCCAAAGTCGCCGAGCCATGCTTCGATGTAAGGCACGCGAATTTCCATTGGCGCACCCCAGGCTGTTGTCTGGGTCGGGTCGAGCGTCACTTTGTCGAGGCTGAGCAGTGCCTTAACGCTCACGGCCACAAAGGCACCGAGCATGAACAACGCACCGTGGGCGAAGTTCACGACGCCGAGGGTGCCGAAAATAATCGTCAGGCCGAGGGCGATCAGTGCATACGCACCGCCCTTGTCTAGGCCGTTCAGGATCTGAAGTAGGATGGCGTCCATGATTTATTTTTAGTATCGAACTTGTGTGGGGTGGTGACTGAATATCGACCGGCAAATTCCGAGCAAAGGTTCCCGATCCGGATTGCCAGGCAGATTGTACGGGCTTTAAAGCGACCGAGCTGTCTCCGGCGACAGCCGGAGACAGCTCGGTGCCTGAACCGTTGACGCGTGGCCATCTGTTGGCCACACGTCAGCTAAACGAACGGTGCCTTTAGGCGCCGTTGTTGTATGGGCCCAGTTCGCCGCCGAGCATCGTGTCTGGGTACTCAACCTGCGCACGTGGCGTAACTTCAACAACTTCCAGTACGTCGAACTTCGATGAAGGATTCTCTTTACCCTTCACAACCAGAACGTCCTTGAAGCACTGGTGATCGCCAGCACGGTACTCAGTCGGGCCGTTGCCAAGTCCGTCGAACTTGAAGCCTTCGAGTGCCTTGCCAACTTCAGACGGCATGAATGTGCCGGCACGCTGCGCGGCGTCAGCATAGAGCAGCGCCTGGCAGTATGTTGTGTGGGCAGCCTGTGATGGCGGGAAGCCATACTTGGTACCGAACGACTTAACGAAAGCTTTTGAACCTTCGTCCTGCAGTGACCAGTGCCAGTTAGTTGAACCGAAGATGCCTTTGACGTTCTCGCCAGCACCCTGGGCCATCAGACGGCTGTACAGAGGAACAACGATAGCGAAGTCCTTGCCGTTTACTGACTTGTCACGAAGACCGAACTGAACCGCCTGTGTCAGGGAGTTCACCATGTCACGGCCGTAGTGGTTCAGAACAAGCACGTCGGCACCTGAGTTAAGAACAGGTGTGATGTACTGCGAGAAGTCACCCGCACCCAGAGGTGTGCGAACAGCAGCTGAAGTTTTCCAGCCCAGCTTCTCGGTGTACTTCTTGATTGAACCTTCCTGACTCCAGCCCCATGTGTAGTCGGCAGTCAGGTGGTAAGCCGTACGCTCGTTACCGAAAGCATTCTTAAGCACTGGACCCAGCGCAGCGCCGGACATTTCAGTGTTAAAGAAGTGACGGAAACCGTTGGCTCGTCTGTCCTTACCGGTGGTGTCGTTCGAGTGGGTCAGACCCGCCATGAAGATCACGCCGGCATCCTGACAAAGGCCCTGCACAGCAATAGCCACACCGGATGAAGATCCGCCTGTGATCATTACAGCGCCGTCTTTCTCGATCATGCGCTTCGCACTGGCGCGAGCAGCGTCAGACTTGGTCTGAGTGTCGCCCGTTACGAAAACAACTTTCTTTCCGTTGACGCCCTTACCTTCGAGTGCCTTGGACGAGAAAGTCTGGAGCATGCCGCCGTCGCCCTCGCCGTTGATGTGCTCAACAGCAAGCTCGTAAGCGCGCAGTTCGTCTGCGCCCTCGTCAGCGTATGCACCTGTCTGCGGTACGTTGAAACCCAGGGTTACAGTGTCGCCCTTGGGTTCGTTGCGGTAACCGGCCGCCCAGCTTTTTGTGAAGATGGTTGGCGCGGTCAGAGTAACGCCGGCCGCGGCTGTGCCCTTGAGGACACCACGGCGCGTCAGATTATTTTTACTCATGACAAAACTCCTCTTATGTAGTGGTTCGGACATGCACCCGCCTGAGTAGCCATCGGTCGTTACGATGAATGGCTTAAGCGGCTCGATCCGGTCGACAAGGGTCCGTCAATTTGATAATTCATTCAACAAACCTATGAAATTCAATCATTTATGTGTTAATTTCATTCCCAGATTTCTGCATGTATTGTAAATAAATGACAGATGCCAGCCGTACGCCCATCGGCTTCAAGATTCGCGAGCTGCGAAAGGGCCTCGGCCTGACCCAGGCTCAGATGGCTAAAAGCCTCGAAATTTCAGCGCCCTATCTGAACCTGATGGAATCCAACAAGCGCCCGGTCAGCGATGCTCTGCTGCCGAACATGGCGCAGTTGCTCAAGGTCGATCTTGAACAGCTCACCGGCACCACCGAGCGCCGGCAGATGGACGACCTTGCCGAACTGTCGTCCGACGTTTTGCTGGATGGTCTGGAGCTCGAAAAAGAGTTTGCGGCCGAGGTTGTTGGCCGTTACCCGAACTGGACGCGCGCAATCCTGCGCCTCGGTCAGCAGTACCGTGAACAGGCGCAAGCGCTTTCTACACTGTCCGATCGCTTTAATCGCGACCCCGCGCTCGGTGCCACCATGCACCGCATTCTCAATCACACGACCGCGATTCGTTCGAGCTCCGAAATACTCGGCGACACCGTCGCGATGGACCCCGAACAACGTCAGCGCTTTGGGCAGATCGTGCTTGAAGAAAGCCAGCGGCTGTCGGCGGCAACCGAGTCGCTGATCAACGTGATGGGGCGGGATGCCGACACCACGTCGCTGCATTCGGCGCCTCAGCAGGTTGATGACTTTATCGTTCATAACCAGAGCTTCTTCCCGGCTCTTGAAGATGCGGCCGACGACCTGCGGTCACGTATCGATGCGCTGGGTTCAACAACGGAAAGCGCTCTGGTGGAGTTTCTGGAAGCAGCGCACGGCATCTCGGTTGTCGGCGTCAAGGCAGACTCGGTGGATCGGTCGGGTTTCAGAAACGGCAGTCGCTATGACGAAGACACCAGAACGATGGCGTTGCTGGAATACGCACCGGGCACCACGCGTCGTTTTCAGCTCGCAAGACTTGTCTGCTCACTGAGCTGTCCCGACGTTCTTGAGGCGTCGACGATAACGCCGGAGCTGACGACCGATCCCGCAAGAAACCAGGCGAACGCGTATCTCGCTTCATACATGGCGAGCGCGATGCTGTTTCCGTACTCCGAGTTTTTTCAGGACGCAGAAACCCATCGTTATGATCTTCAGCTGCTGCGCCAGCGCTACAGCGCGAGCTTTGAGCAGGTTGCGCACCGACTGGTGACGCTGAGGCGTCCCGGCGAAGAGGGTGTGCCTTTTGCGTTCCTGCGATCGGATCCGGCCGGTTTCGTAACGAAACGATATCCGCTGCCCGGGTTTCCGCTGCCCCGCTACGGCAACGCCTGCCCGCTGTGGGCAATCTATCCGGCATTTCAGACACCGGATCGTATCGTCAGACAGGTCGTCGAGTTCGCTTCCGGCGACAGATACCTCTTTATCGCTCGTACCGTCACCAAACAACGTGCAAACTTTATGGAGCCACGATTTGTCCATAGCGTGATGTTGATGACCAGCGTTCTGGATGCGGATCGTACGGTGTACGCCGACGGACTCGACCTGGATACGGGTGAGTTCGATGTGCCGGTCGGACCGGGCTGTCGACTGTGTTCGCGCGATGACTGTTCCTATCGCGAGGAGCCGGCGGCGGTAAACTTGATAAACGTTACGCGAGACACCTGAATGAACAAGCGTGTTGCTATCGTCGAAGATGAACCTCACATCGTAGAGTCACTGCGGTTCATTCTGAATCGGGCCGGTCATGACGTGATCGTCGCCGACAACGGTGACGCCGCGATCGAGATAGTGAAGAACGATTCTCCCGACATCATGGTCCTCGACATCATGCTGCCGATCAAAAACGGCTTCGAGGTTCTCAAATGGATACGTTCTCAAACCCGCTACCGATCGCTACCCGTGTTGATGTTAACCGCAAAAGGTCAGGACAAGGATCGCAACACGGCGACGAGTCTTGGCGTTGATGCATTTATCGCCAAACCGTTTTCCAATGACGAAGTTGTCGATTGCGTCAATCGTTTGCTGGTAGCCGAGCGTCCAGGTGGCTAATCGGCAAAAGACCCGCGAGGTAGCCTTTGTTCTGCCGGTAGTGGGAGTTCTGCTCTTGCTGTCACCGCTGGTCAGCCTGTTCAAGGATGCGGGCAGTGTTTTTGGAATACCGATGGCCGTGCTGTACGTGTTTGGCGTCTGGGTTGCCTTGATCGTTGTCGCAGTGTTGCTGGCTCGCCGGCTTAAAAGTAGCGAGAACCACTGACCCATGCTGTCGACCAATGTCGCACTGGTCACATCGCTGCTGTATGTCGCGTTGTTGTTCCTTATCGCGTTCTACAGCGAACGCACAACCAACGAAGGCTACCGCAGACTCCTGAGGTCACCCGCGGTCTACACCCTTTCGATCTCGGTTTACTGCACGTCCTGGACATTTTTTGGTGCAGTGGGATCCGCCGTACGCACGGGTCTCGACTTCGCGGCTATCTACCTTGGGCCGACGCTGATTTTTGTGGGCTGGTGGTTTTTTCTGCGCAAGCTTGTGCGTATTGGCAAAGCGCACCGAATCACCTCGATCGCAGACCTCATATCGTCGCGCTACGGCAAGGATCCAAGGCTGGCCGTACTGGCGACGCTCGTCGCGGTGGTCGGCACCACGCCGTATATTGCGCTGCAGCTGAACGCCATCACGACCAGCTTTGGAGTTGTCAGTCGCTCTGCACCGCTGTCGGGAGCGCCGGATATCACCACGGCGTTCTGGCTCGCGATTGCCCTCGCGACTTTTACGATTCTGTTTGGCACACGCAATGTCGACGCAGACGAACACCATCCTGGCGTTGTCGCCGCGATCGCCTTTGAGGCGCTGGTCAAACTGATCGCTCTGATCAGCGTCGGTCTGTTTGTGGTTTTTGGGATCGGTGGTGGTGTGGTGTCGGTATTTTCGTTGCCGGAGGCCCAGGAGGTGCTCAAGTCCGAAGAGGCGTTTGGCTCGAGGTGGATGGTTTTAACCATGCTGTCCGCCGTGGCGATCATATGTCTGCCGCGGCAGTTTCAGGTGACGGTGGTGGAAAACGCCGATGAGCGAGGATTGCTCACAGCGTCCTGGCTGTTTCCAACCTATCTGTTGCTCATCAGTCTGTTTGTTCTGCCCATCGCAATCGTTGGCCTGTCGACAATGCCGGCCGGCTCGAATCCGGACATGTTTGTTCTGACGCTGCCGATGTCCGAACGCCAGGATCTTCTGGCACTGTTCGTCTTTATCGGTGGCTTCTCTTCGGCAACCTCCATGGTGATTGTCGCGAGCATCGCGCTGTCGATCATGGTGTCCAACCATATCGTCGTGCCAATTACCCTGTGGCTCAAGCGTGATTCGGTCAAGCGCAGCAGCGACCTTCGAACAATTCTGTTGACCTCAAGACGTTTCAGTATCGCCGGGATTTTGCTTCTCGGATTTTTGTACTTTGCTTCGAGTACACAGTCCGACGCGCTGGCATCAATAGGTTTGATTGCGTTTGCCGGGGTGGCCCAGTTCATGCCGAGTATTGTCGGCGCATTGTTCTGGCGCAACGGCACCGCGCTCGGCGCGACCTGGGCTCTTGGAGCCGGTTTTGTTATCTGGTTGTTCACGCTGCTGCTGCCCACCTTTGCCGGTGAGTCCGGTGCACTCGCCGACATGATCAAACATGGCCTTTTCGGTTATGAGTTGCTCAAGCCATACGAGCTGTTTGGTCTCAAGGGGTTTGATCCACTCAGTCATTCCCTTTTCTGGAGTCTCATCGTAAACAGCGCGCTGTTGGTTCTGGTGTCTCTGGCGACTACGCAAAAGCCGCTGGAACGACTTCAGAGCGCGCTGTTTGTTGATGTCTACCGAAACGTCGCGGGCCAGGAGGGCAGGCTGATCAGGCGCTCGGCGACGGTTGATGATCTGTACATTCTTGCGCAGCGAATCATGGGCGTGCCGGACGCCACCGAGCTGTTCAGAAACCATGCGCGAGAGCAGGACATAGAAGGCGACATGCCCTTGCCCGATGCCGCGTTTATCGCTCAGCTCGAACGGCGGCTCGCTGCGATTATCGGTGGCGCGTCGGCTCGTGTTCTTGTGTCCCAGGTTGCGATCGGCGAGACCATCAGTCTTGATGAAGTCATTGAACTCGTGGATGAAACGCAGCAGGTGCTCGAATACAGTCAGCGACTGGAGCAGAAATCGACTGAGCTGGAGCAAACGGCGAGTCAGCTGCGTTATGCCAACGAACAGTTGCGGGAAATGGACGCACGCAAGGACGAATTCCTGAGCCAGGTCAGTCATGAAGTGCGCACGCCGATGACGTCGATACGTTCATTCGCCGAGATTTTGCGTAACACCGACAACGTTGATTCAGAACAGAACAAAAGGTTTCTCGACATCATTCACGACGAGAGCATTCGTTTGACGGGACTGCTCGACGAGATTCTTGAGCTCGGGCGACTGGAGAGCGGTCAGATGAGCATGACTCTGGATCAGATTGACCCCGAGCAATCTCTGCAGCGAGCGCTGGAGACCAGTCTGGGTCTGGCCGAGGCTTCGGGAGTGACGCTTACCAGCCGGGTTCGAACCGGGTCAGCCGACGTTCTGGCGGAGCCCGATCGCCTGACCCAGGTGTTTATCAATCTCATCAGCAACGCGATTCACTACAACACCAGCGACTCCCCGAGAGTCGAGATCGAAAGTCGCCTGGTTGGGGACAGGTACGAGGCGATTGTTTCTGACAACGGCCCCGGCATACCCGCGAACGAACGCGATCTCGTGTTCAAGAAATTCGCAACCGGCTGGTCCCCCGGGCGTGACGGTCATTCCGGTACAGGGCTTGGTCTGGCGATCAGCAATGAAATTGTCAAAGCGTTTGGTGGAGAGCTTCTGCTGGTCGAAGATTCGGACGTTGCCGGTGCGACCTTCAAAGTATCTTTGCCGCTGGCTGTCTGAACCGGGGCGAGTTGATTCATGACTGATTCATCGATGATTACCTACGCGATAGAAGATCCGGATCTTGCCGAATCGCGAGAGTGTCTGGATCGATACTTCGAAACGCTGTCTGAGCGATTTGACGTGCCGTTTGATCGTGACCAGACCAACGAGGTTGATTCTTCTCTCATGCGGCTGCCCAGAGGCGCACTCATTCTCGCGCGTCGACATGGTGAGGCGCTGGGGTGCGGGGCGCTGAAGTTTGTGGATCCGCACGCCGCCGACATCAAGCACGTGTGGGTTGCCCCTGAGCTTCGCGGGCTGGGAGTCGGTCACGGCCTCATGGACAAGCTGGAGTCGGTCGCCGCGCAGCACGGTTACGGCCGGATCCGTCTTGATACGAATCGAACGCTCACCGAAGCGATTGCGATGTACAGAAGGCGCGGCTACGTTGAGGTGCCTGCGTTCAACGATGAGTTTTACGCTCATCACTGGTTTGAGAAAGCGCTTTAGTCGTCGGTCTGACGGTTGGCTCCCGCAAGTTTTATGGCGAGCAGAAAAATTGCCAGCCCCGTGGTCGTCGCCCCGAAAGCGCAGATCAGCACGGTGTCATATCCGCCGCGAGCCCAGATAAACGATGCCAGCGTCGGCGCAAGCGCAAACCCGAGCACCGAAAAGATTGCCATTGCGCCCGAGATGGCGCCGAAATCGAGTCGTCCAAGAAAGCTTGCCGTGATCGACGGCCGCACAATACTGATGACGCCATAGCCGGCACCCTGACAGATCACGAAGACAGCCACCAGCGCAGGCAACGCTTCGGCAAAGTACAGCGCGGTGGCGGCGATCATCACGAGTGAAAAGGAGAGCAGGCCCACCGCAACGATCGAGAATCCCTTTGCTTCGATGGCCATCATCCCGAGTCGGCCAATGACCTGCATCGGTCCGATCATCGATGCCGCGAGTACCGCCGTGCCAAGCTCGAACTTTCTTTCCTGAAGGATCAGCAGCAGGTGGGACAGCAGTGCTCCGTGGTTCACCGACGTCATGGCAAAGGCGATAGCCAGCAGCCAGAAAACAGGCGAACCGAGTGCTGATTTCAGACCGGACTTCTGCTGAGGTTTTGCGGCGGGTTCCTGATAGTTTTCCTCGGCGCCGGCGAGTGCCCAGGCGGCAATGATAGTGGCTACCAGCGTGACGCCCGCGAATACGAGCAGCGCGATTCGCCAGCCGAAGGCTTCTGATAAGAGATGCGCGGCCGGAAAAGATACGGTTCCGGCCAGACCCGCTACCAGCGTAACCACGGTGATCGCGCGCTTCGCGCTGTCGGCAAAGAGCCGCGTCAGAATCGCAAAGCAGGGCTCGTACAGACACACCGACTGAGCGACGCCCATGACGATCCAGAGTCCATAGAACACGACAATGTCTGAAGTCTGGGACAGGCCCGCCAGCACCGCCGCACTGACGATTCCACCGGCGATCATGTTGCGCCGACCCTTGCCGCGATCAATCAAAGCGCCGACAAAAGGCGCGCAGATCGCCGATACGATCAGGCACAGCGTCAACGCGCCGGTCAGTTCAGCCCTTGTCCAGCCAAACTCTATTTCCCACCGCGGCAGCATCGCCGGGAACACGTAGTAGATCGCCGCCCACAGTAACGTCTCGGCGACGGCCAGCGGCCAGACAACACGGATATAGCGCGAACTGAAGTAGGAAGATGAGGTCATGCGCGGTTCGATCGATAAGCTTTGATTATGCGCCGCCTGCTACAAAAAGAAAGGGCGACCCGTTGCGGGTCGCCCTTGGCCTGTCACGGTGCACCAGTCCGGACGTGGATCAGTGCCGTGAGCTTTTTCTCAGGGCTGCCTAAGCCACGACTCGGCCGATCCGCCGCTTTTGCAGGAACCAGATCAGGCCAAGCAGCAGCAATGCCGGTATGTAGAAGACTTCTTTTGGCATTCGGCTGTTTTCCTTCTGCACCGAATCGACCTGAACCGGATCGTCGCCATAGAAGTCGAACATCTTGCCGACCGTCTCGAAGAACGGTGAGCCCGGCAGCGGTTCCTCAATTTTGACCATGCCGTCTTCAACCATCACCGGCAGACCGGCGGCTTCGAGTCTGGCCTGTGCCTCCGATGGATCTCCCATCGGCACCAGAATGGTTGTCGACGTTTCCTCTCCGGTATCAAAGTCTGGCCCTTTCACGACGAACGTGGCGACCCCGTTCGAGGGCACCTGGCTGGCCACCTCAAAGACCTTGTCCGGTTCCTTGACCGACTCGTAAGGCTCCACAACGCGATCGAGCCAGAAGCCGGGCCTGAACAGTGTAAAAGCGATCAGCAGCAACGCCAGCGATTCCCAGATCTTGCTTTTGGTCAGGAACCAGCCCTGCGTCGCCGCCGCAAAGAGCATCATCGCTATCACCGCAATGATGAAAATAAATATCGCTTTGCCCCAGCCGACGTTAATCAGCAGAAGCTCCGTGTTGAAAATAAACAGGAACGGCAGCAGCGCGGTTCGGATGTCATAGCCGAATCCCTGCAGACCGGTCTTGATCGGGTCTCCTTTGGAAATCGCCGCCGCCGCTGTCGCGGCGAGACCCACGGGCGGCGTGTCGTCCGCGAGGATGCCGAAGTAAAAGACGAACAGGTGCACGGCGATCAGCGGCACGATGAGCCCGCTTTTCGCGCCCAGTGTCAGGATAACGGGCGCCATGAGCGATGACACAACAATGTAGTTCGCCGTGGTTGGCAGACCCATTCCCAGAATCAGACTCATGATCGCCACCAGGATCAACATGATCATCAGGTTGCCACCGGCAAGCCATTCAACCATTTCGCCGATCACCTGGTGCGCACCCGTCAGCGAGATCGTACCCACGATGATGCCGGCTGCACCGGTCGCGATTGCGATTCCGATCATGTTGCGCGAGCCGGAAATCATGCCGTCAATCCATTCGCTGACACCGCGTCTGAAGCCAGGGGCGATGTTGTGACCTTCGCCTCTGAACATCGCTTTGATGGGATGCTGGGTCAGCGCGACAATGATCATTGCGATAGTCGCCCAGAACGCTGACAGCGCAGGTGAGAGACGTTCGATAATGATGCACCAGATCAGAATGACGATCGGCAGGATGTAGTAAAGACCCGTAATCGCCGTCGCGCCCGCTTTGGGAAGCTCGGTGATTGGTGCGTCTGGCGGATCGACCACAAGGTCCGGATGCTTCGATGCCATGCGCAGAAGGATCAGGTACGCGATGATGCATCCAACAGCGACGACGGTGAACGCCGCGTCAGGAAACGCCGTTTTAATCCAGCCAAGTCCGTAGTAGACGGCGATACCGAGTAACGCGATGCCGATAAATCCGGACAGAAATCCGATGATCTTGTTGGCAAAGGTCCTGGTCGAAGGGTGCTTTGGAAGACCCTTGAGGTCGAGCTTGCAGGCCTCAAGATGCACGATGTAAACCAGCGCGATATAGGACACCAGCGCCGGCACAAGCGCATGCTTGATGATGTCGGTGTAGCTGATGCCTGTAAATTCAGAAATCAGGAACGCCGCCGCGCCCATGACCGGGGGCGTGAGCTGGCCGTTGGTACTGGATGCGACCTCGACAGCGCCGGCCTTTTCCGCGGAGAAGCCCGTGCGCTTCATGAGCGGAATTGTGAAAGTACCGGTCGTCACCGTGTTGGCAATCGACGAGCCCGAATACAGTCCGCTCATCGCTGACGCAACCACCGCAGCTTTGGCAGGTCCACCCTTGAGGTGGCCGAGCAGAGCAAAAGCGATCTTGATAAAGAAGTTACCCGCGCCGGCCTTTTCCAGAATCGCGCCAAACAGCACGAACAGAAAGATCAGAGATGCCGATACCCCGAGCGCAACACCGAACACGCCTTCAGACTGCATCCAGTAGTGCCACAGGGCCTTGCCCGCCGATGCGCCTTTCCACTGAATAACATCGGGAAGATTCGAGGAATCCCCAAAGAACACGTAGGCAACAAAGATGCTGGCAACAATCAGAAGCGGAAGCCCGAGGGTTCTGTATACCGCGATGGCCAGCATGATCAGGCCGAGTGTGGAGATCCAGATATCTGTCTGGGTCGGCAGGCCGGCTCGTGTGGCGATGTCCTCACGAAAGACCATCATGTAAAGACAGGTTGCGACGCCGACAAGACCAAACAGCCAGTCGTACCAGGGCACGCTGTTGCGCGGGCTCGACTTGAATAGCGGATACGCCAGTGCGGCCAGCATAAAACCAAACGCCAGGTGAATCAGGCGCGCGTTGGAGTTGGTGACCACGAGACTGGCGCCAGTCACGTCACTGAGCCAGAACGGCAGGTTGGAGGCGATGTAAAGCTGAAAGCACGCCCAGATAAAGGCGATTGCCAGAATCAGTTTGCCAACAAAGCCATGTGGGTTACGTCCGCCCGTGTCGATCTCGGCCACAAACTGGTCGAGTTCTTCGGCAGACATGTTGTCTTTAGCCATGATTCCTCCCCTGTGATACGGGTAGTGATACCGGTCGTCGCCAGTATTCTTTAAGTATTTTTGGGTATTTTTATTCTTGGATTTTTTGCTACGGACTCAAGAGCGATCCGTCAGAGTTCGGTTGCAGGTCTGTCCTGGCAACTTGTCGAGCTGTGACGAAAGTCTTGCGCAAGAAAACCATGGCGCGCATGCATCGCGCCATGG
>CALHMG010000086.1 GCA_938034705.1 uncultured Gammaproteobacteria bacterium | reverse complement strand
ACGCTGCTTGAACTTGCCGGCGCGAGTCTTGAACCAGCTGCGCTGAATCAAGCGAGTGTTGTCATTATCGATGCTCAGAACGAATATATAGACGGACCGCTCGCGGTTCCGGAAGTTCATCCGGCGGTGAAGCATGCGGCCCAGTTGCTCGAGGCCGCGAGAAACGCCAATGCCCCGATATTTCACATCGCGCACAAAGGCAAGGCCGGTGGGCTGTTTGATCGTGATGCGGATCGAGGACAGATCATTGATGGCGTCGCACCGGTAACCGGGGAGCGTGTTATCGAAAAAGGCCTGCCGAACTCGTTTGCCGGCACGCAGTTGCATGACGCGCTGGAAGAAACGGGCCGAAAAGAGATTATTGTTCTCGGGTTCATGACCCACATGTGCGTCAGTTCAACCACGAGAGCCGCGCTGGATCTTGGTTATCGCGTAACGATTGACGCCGACGCCTGTGGGACCCGTGACCTGCCCGACGGCAGTGGTGGCGTGATCGACGCTGCAACCGTCCACAACGTGGCGCTGGCAGAGCTGTCCGATCGCTTCGCCGTTATCGCTCGCGGTCATGAGTGGAGCTAGCGGCTTGAGACGTCTTTAGTGAGGCGAGATACGTTCTCGTGAACGAACAGGTTGCCAACCCGGGTCTGCTGCGTCCTCCACTGGTGTATGCGGGATTCGGACTTGCAGCAGTCGCGTTGCACAGGTTCTGGCCCTGGTCTATCGCGGCAGGGTGGATCGGTCGGACGGTCGGCATCGTGCTGGTGGTGTTCTCCGCGGCGCTGATACTGTGGACGCTGAGGGTCTTCGCAAGCCACCAGACACCTTTTCCCGGTAGTCGCGCGGTCAGATCGATAGTTGTCTCAGGACCTTTCAGATTCAGTCGCAATCCCGCTTACCTTGGTTTCTCAGGGATCGTCCTCGGCGCGGCGTTGCTGTTTGACACCTACTGGATGCTGCCAGCTCTGGTTTGCTCTGTTGCTGTGGTAGATCGAATTGTTATCGCGCGCGAAGAGCGCTACCTGCTTGAACACTTTGGTGAACGTTATCGCGAGTACCGGCAGCGGGTCAGGCGCTGGATCTGAGCGAGCCTTAAGCCTTAGTCAACGGGTTCGCCGGTGTCTTCCCAGCTATTGCTGAACTGTACGGGCACCGTGTTGAAAAATGTCATGGTGCCAAACGCATGGTCACGCCCGAATTTGTTGCGGATGATCCTGACGTTGGACGGTGGTCCAAAATTCTTGTCGTTGACCTGCACGCAAAATCCGCCACCGTTTAACCAGTTGCCGTTGATCAGGACGTCGTCGATTGGCCCCTGATCAGTCTGGATGATCAGACACTGGCTGTTTTCATAACCTGGCAGGTCATGGGGCATGTCGATAGTGTTGTTTTGAATCACGACATTGCTGCCACGCGTCATCTGGATGCCGTCCGCGTGTGAGCCGGGTTCCGTCCCCAGGTGCCGGATATAGTTGTTTTTGACAACGACGTTGTCGTAGACCTTGATGGCGTCGGCGCCCATTTCGTGAATGCGCGAATTCTGCAGGGTGTAGTTGCTGCCGGTTATTCCAGCGGCGAGGGCGTGAGTTATTTCGACATTCTCGACGAGCAGATTCTGTGCGCCAAAGTCGGCGCGTACCCCAAAATAGGAGTCCGATTGAATGATGCTGTCACGAATAATGACGTCGTCGGCCTGAACCGAGATAGAGCCGGTCACAAACAGCCCTTCGATAATCGTTCCGGGTGTCGTGATCACAATGGACCCCGATGCGGTCATCTCGGAAGCCGTGCGCAGAGGGCCCGTGGTCGAGTGATTTGGTTTGCTGCCCTGTTGTGACCCTGGCGGAAGCGGCTCGATCACCGAATCATCATCCAGCAGGATCGCGAGGACTTCGGGCATGCTGGCGAGAGCGATGTTGGAACAGAACACCGCGCTGACAATAATCATCAGACGTGCTGGTATTCCAGGAGATATCTGTAAAAGTAACCGCAAAGATGCAACGCCGCATGAGCTCACTCTCAACGTAGCAGAGTGGCCTCGTACATCAGCGGGATTGGTTGTCAGGCTCGGGATTCGGAAGCGGTCCGGGACTGTTCACCCGGGACTTAATCTTGGGATGCTTCAGGCGCGTGACGCAGCTCACGATTCTGAAGCGCGCTGTCCAGGGAATCGACGGGCTTGCCATACAGGGGGCGAGGAGGCTCTCACGGCGCGTGAGAGCCCGGGGCCGCGGCCAAAGCGTTACTGCAGAACCGACATCTCGGTTGCGACTACCCGAGTGACCGTCGTCTTGTCCCGGTCGAGCAGTTCTGCGACTCGTGAGCTCATGTCGTTCTTCCAGGTATCGGATTCATAGACGGCTTTGTAAAGCGCCGCGCGCTGTTCTTCAGATTCAAACCTGCGGATCCAGAAATACACGGAGTCGTCTTCCTCGCCGCGAAAGCTGCCGCACACAACCATGCCGTTCTTGACCTGGAAGGGGATAATTTCGCGTTGCATCATTTCAAGCCACGCTTCCATCTTGCCGGGTCGCACCGTGTATTGTCTGATCTCGAAAAAAGCCATGTCGTGTCCTTTTGTGAATGGGTCTGACCTGAGGTGATTCAGAGTCTGTAATACACCGACTTGGGACCACAACCGTGGACACCGGCTGACGCAATCGGCGCGCCATCGATCCCGTAAGTCGAACTCGTGTGGCCGGGTCGTGTCGTCGTTTTGCAGGTTCGAGGGGCACGCCTGACCGGTTTGTCCTGTGTCTTGTGACGCACGCGCGTGGCGCCTGGTGCGAACGCGCCTGCGTTATCATGGGTCCTGCTGGATTGGTGAAAGAAGCTTTACAGGAGCAGCATGAACAAGACGGTAGTGGGACTGATTGCGCTGACGTGTGGAATATTTGCGGGGAATGTCATGGCGGTGGAAGAGGCAAAGTACGATGTCGTCGTTACAGAGAAGCCATTTGAAATCCGCAACTACGCGACATCGTTCGTGGCTGAAGTCAGGCTGGAGGGCGAATTTGATGAGGTCTCGAACAAGGCCTTTCGCAAGCTGTTCAAATACATCTCGGGTGAAAACACGAGCCAGGATAAAATTGCGATGACGGCACCCGTGAGTCAGGAGTCTTCATCCGAGAAGATTTCGATGACAGCCCCGGTGAGCCAGCAGGTCTCCAATGGCAGCTGGGTGGTCAGCTTCATGATGCCCGCGACCTACACGATGCAGAACCTTCCAGAGCCAAACGACCCGGACGTGCTGTTGAGAGAAGTCCCAGCCTATCGTGCAGCGGTTATTCGCTACAGCGGATCCTGGAAACAGAAGAAGTACCTCGCGAACCTTGAACTGTTGCAGGACTGGATCAAGTCCAGAGATTTGACGCCAACAGGAACACCGGTGTTCGCACGCTACAACGCGCCAATCACGCCGTGGTTTTTGCGTCGCAATGAAATCGTGATACCGGTAGCGCCTTAGCCGCGTTTATCGCTCATCCATCAGGAGATAGTCTTCGTCATGACCGATCCCGAACTCAGCGAGCTGGTACGTCGGTTCCTTGCGCAGTGGAGCTGTGATCTGCGCTCGCGAGTTGATCCTGGCAAGTCCTGGGTCGAGTCGTTTCTGGGGCCGCTCGAGAGACTCGACCCCAACCAGGTTATTGCACCGCATGCTTTGCAGGAGCCCGGCGATCAGTCGCATCCATCACTGGTGCACCTGGATCACGCGATTGCCAGCATCAACCTGGATACTGAGCTCGGTCAACTGGCGGGCCAGCTGGCCCGTCGCGTCAAATGGCGTGGTCTGTATAAGGGCGGCGGGGTTGCACCGGATCTGCAAGACGGCATGTCTGCCGGGCGCATCGCGGGGCCAGGGGCGTTGATTGAATCCGATAAGGTGCTCGCAGGTTTTTTCCTGCTCGCCCCGCACGTTTACTACCCAAAGCATGATCACGAAGCGCTGGAGATCTATCAGGCACTTTCGGGCAGCACCGCGGTCACTCACGGCATTGACGGCACGCCCACGCATCTGGAGCGCGGCGGCCTGTCGTATCAGGCCGAGCATGTAGTACATGATCTGCGTGTCGACGATGAACCTGCGCTTCTTCTGTACTTGTGGACGGGTAATCTCGGTGTACCGACGTGGTGGTGGCGACGTGACGACGACGGGCATTGGTGGCGCGACTGCTGGGAGCGGCAGGCGGATCTGACAATGCGCAAAACGCGCTCGCTCCCCGTGAAGCCTTAGGCACAGCGGCGGCATCTGCAAGCACGCGCCTGGCTGTACGGTTCAGGGGTCTGCTGCTAGCATCCGACCCCACCATGGTCTTCACTTCCACCGTATTTCTGTTTTTGTTCCTTCCGGTGACGCTGGTCGTGTATTTCGCCGCGGCCAGAGCCCATCGCAACTTTATCCTGCTGGTTGCGAGTCTGATCTTCTATTTCTGGGGTGAGGCCGGCTTCGTCACCCTGATGGTTGCGTCGGCGGCGGTGAACTACGTCTTTGGCCTGTTGCTCGAGCAGCGCAAGCAAAGCCAAAGCGGGCGCTTTCTGCTGGCGCTTGTCGTCATTATCAATCTCGCGCCACTGCTGTTCTTTAAGTACACCGTATTGCTGGTAACCACGCTGCGCGAAGTCACGGGTTTTGCCGGTTTCGCCGAGATGACGTCCAGTGGCATACATTTGCCGATCGGTATTTCCTTTTTCACGTTTCAGGCCATTTCCTACGTGGTCGACGTCTATCGCGGTACGGCGCGGGCGCAGAAAAACCCGCTTGATCTTGCGCTGTACATTGCGCTTTTCCCCCAGCTGATAGCCGGTCCTATTGTTCGTTACAACGAGATCGCAGCCCAGATCTCCGAGCGCACGACGCGTGTTGAAGACGTTCGGGCAGGGGTAGAGCGATTCATCATCGGTCTTGGTAAAAAGGTTCTTATCGCAAACGTCATGGGTGCTGTTGCCGATGACATTTTCGCGACGCCCACAGCCGAGCTTGCACCTGCGGCGGCGCTTTTAGGCGTAGTCGCCTACGCGCTGCAGATCTATTTCGATTTTTCCGGATACTCCGATATGGCGATTGGTCTTGGGCGGATATTCGGATTTCGGTTCGCCGAAAACTTCAACTACCCCTACAGCGCTAGATCGGTAACGGAGTTCTGGCGTCGCTGGCACATCTCGTTGTCGCGTTGGTTTCGCGACTATCTGTACATACCTCTGGGCGGCAATCGACATGGTCACTGGCGAACGGGCTTTAACCTGCTGACGGTGTTTGTTCTGTGTGGGCTGTGGCACGGCGCCGCGTGGGTTTTTCTGGCGTGGGGTCTGTTTCATGGGCTGTTTCTCGTTGTCGAGCGGGTCGGCCTTGGTCTGCTGCTGAATAAACTGCCGTCACCGGCGCAACGTGGATACACGATCGTGGTGGTGTTAATGGGGTGGGTGTTTTTTCGATCGCCAGACATTGCACACGCATTTGGCTACTTTGGGGCCCTGGTCAGTTTTGATTCTTCAAACATCTTTGATGCGATTTTGTTGTCCCGGTTGACGCCGGAGTTCTGGATTACGTTGGGCGTCGCGATTGTGTTCAGCTTCCCGGTCTGGCCATCGGTGGCGCGATGGCGCGATCGTCGCCGATCTGACGCTCAAGGCACTGGGAGTAACTCGATCGCGATTGAATCGATCATGGTCGTTGCGCTTTCTGCGATTACGGTTTTCAGCGCGGCTGCGATTCTTTCCTCGGGTTACAACCCGTTTCTGTATTTTCGGTTTTGATCTCTGTGCGTAACCCGAGCAGAACAATGAGCGAGCCAAAATCCAGAGGGGTAACAATCTGGCGTGTGGTGGTGACAGGTGCGCTTGTGATCCTTTATCTCGTGGTTTTCGCGCTGCTGGCGCGTAACACTCATGAAGTTGAGTTCGACATCACGACTTCGGAGTCCAGTGCGTTACGCGTGTTCTGGACGATGCCGGGGACGCCTTTTGATACCGAGCGCAGCCGCGCCCTGCAT
>CALHMG010000085.1 GCA_938034705.1 uncultured Gammaproteobacteria bacterium | reverse complement strand
CGCGTGTTCGAGCGGGTACCGGTCGGTGGCGTCATGGACGTCTCACGGTTGAGCGAATCGAACGTATAGCCCGTCGTGTCACGCTTTTGCCCCCCACCCGGGTGCTGATACACGTCGGTTGACGACGTGACGTTGCCGAAGTAGTCGACAACACGCTGAGTGGTTAAACCGCCCGGGTGCTGAGAGTTACCGGCGATGCCGCGTTTGTAGCCAGAGTGAATCGTTCGAATGCCCGTGTAGTTGTTATTGGGCTCGGTCACGGTCGCAATATCACCTTCACTGGTGTACGTGTACGACGTTCTTCGTCCGTTGCTGACGGTCGCCTCAAGATTGTAGGCGTCATCGTATTCGTAGGTGGTTTGCGAGCTGGCTGTGCGGCCGTTGCCCAATGCGACATTTTCTACCGTCTGGGTCCGCGGAAGACCAACGTGTCTGTTTGTAACCGTGTCGTTGTGCGTGTAGGTCGCCGTGGAAATGCGCTCCCCGGCAGAACCTGTCTCCGTCTTGCGCGTTGAGTTGCCGTAGCGGTCAAACTCCTGCACGGTTTTGTACGTGACGCTGCCGCGTTCGACGATGTACTCGCCCAGCAGCGGCCGGTAGGTCACGTCGTCACGCGCAGGCGCACCGCGTGCAACGGCCGGTCGGTTAGAGAATTTCTGCGGCTTCCAGACGTAGGTCTCGGTCTGCAGCGTTTGCCAGCTGCCGTTAACGTTGGCGCGGGTCAGCTTTTGATGGCCGAGCCCCATCTTCCACGAACCAGACACGGCGCCTGACGCCAGGCTGCCAATGCCGTGATGGTAGTGGACCTCGCGCTTAAGGTTGGACGGATACGTGACCGTCGTCTTGTCATAGACGCTGGCACCCCGGGCGGCTGGCTCAAAGCTGTATTGCCATGTGCGGCCGTCGTTGGTGGTCTTGGTCTTGACCACGCGATAGAGCACAGTGAGCAGACTGCTCCACGCGTGGAAGTCGACGCTGTCGTAGGTGTACTCCGTCTTTTTGCCAAGCGGTGACACAACCGAACGCAACACGTGTCGATTGGGGTCACAAGATGGGCTCTCGTAGGCTTGGGCGTTACCGGCATCGCCGTAGTACGTGTAGGTGTAGGTACTGTTGTCCGGACGCGTGACGCGCAGCAGATCAAAGCCCACAAATACATCGGCGTTTCCGAATCGGGTCTTTCGCGGCGCGAACGCGTACTTAACCGTGCGGCCGTTGGCGGAAATGGTGTCGAGCACGAGTCCATTCACCGTGTTGCGGTAGGCAAACTCGACCTCGCGGCCGTCGCTGCTGGTAATGCCTTTAAGGGTGCGCAGCGCGTTGTTGTCATAGTCGAACGCCAGCCAGTTGCCAAACTTGTCTTCAATGCGGCTGACATAGTCGAGGTGATTGGTGCCTTCGGCGAAGCTCAGGATGTTGTCGCCAAAAAAGTAGCGCGCGCCGGCGGGTGAATGCACCACGGGCTTGCCGCTAGAGCATTCCAGCGCCCAGTTGCTGTCGGTGACCATCACGCCTGCCCCAGATGACTGCGATGGCAGATGAAACAGGCCGTTACCGCCGCTCGGGGTATTGAGCACCGTCGTGTTGTTGGTGCCGGTATTACATGGATCAGGCGCGGAGTATTTCAGCTTGCCAAAGTGCAGATCCCAGCCAATACCCACGGGCGAGGCCGGCAGGTTGCGCGACAGCGCGGCGGCCTGTCCCAGCGCAGTCTTGGTACTGCTGTAGGTACGAACTACATTAATGTCGAGTCCGCCGTTGCCGGGGATTGTGAGATCGGTGTAACGCAGCTGCAGACTGCCGCTGAAGGCGTCGATAATGTCGTTGTCGGTACCCGAGCCAATGTTCTCCCGCGTGCTCGGCGTGCCGGTGTCGCTGAAGAGATCCGGCATTGCGCCACTGCCGGCCGAACCTTCCGGGCGCGCACCAAACTTGCATTCAGCGGGCTCCCCGCCAGGGTTGCCTCCGGTGTTACCCCCCGTGTTGCCACCGGTATTGTCGGTGACTGGCGGCGTGTCCTTGCGAATGAGCGCCGCGGTTGCGTAGCGGCCGAACTGATCGGTCTGGCACTGGCTCCAGTTGGGTCGGTCCTGAACGCGCGTGAAACCGGGCGGGACCGAGATGTTGCCGTTGATGGGGCAAACGGTGAATTCATCTTTGCTGTCGAGCTTGGACAGCGTGTACTTGTGGCGATGGTTGCTGTTGACGTTGCTGGCGCAGTTGTTGTCGTCGTAGCTGAATCCGGTAACGACATAACCGAGTGGCACACCAAAGCGCGAACAGACGACTTCCTGATTGGCGTTGAGCCTGTCGAGAGTGTAGGTGTCGGCGTGATTCGTTATCGTTGCGTTCGCGCAACTTGAGCCCGACGCGATTCTCGACACGCCGATATCGCTCGGCAGGTCCGACTCGGAAATGGTCGAGCAGATCTTCTTGCCCGGCAGCTCGTTGGCCGAGTATTTTTCTAAAGTGTAATGCGCGAAGGTTGTCGTTGCGCTGCTGCAGGTGGTGTTCTGGTTGATGGCGGTTGCAAAGTACCCATCAGGCACCGGCCAGGTGCTGTTGACGCACACGCCACGCAGGTTGTCGTCGGATGCATCTCTGGTGGTGAAGGTGTACTCGTAGTCGAAGTTGCAACGCAGCTTCTGCACACTGGTAATCACCTGGTCTTCAGGGATGTTGCTCTCGAAGCAGTAGGTTCCAGCGAATGCTGGACCGGCGAAGAGAAAAAAGACAACAGCGACAGCTCGCTGGAAAAACACCCTGGACATAGGCTCCACCTTCAAAGGTGCGATATCGCACCGACACACCGGCTGCACCTTTGACATGCTGACATGCGTCTGGTGCAGCTAACTGGCTGGTATCGGTGTCGATAGACACGGCAACACAGCCGTTAAACACGAACACGATTTATGTGGAGTAACTGTTTTCGTATCGAGTCTGGCGTTTCAGGCCGGTAAAGAAGCAAATGCAACTGGCCTTAATCTCGAATTTCTACGCGGTTTGCGCAAAAAGATTCGTCACCCCGAAGAAGGACCGCCGCCTATCAAAAGCCCCTCTTTCGCGTTTAGAAAACGCGATCTGGTTCGCGCGGTGTTACGCAACGAGCAGATGACTCAATCTACCGAACCGGTGTGCGTTCGTCTGTAGGAGCGAGTCCTATGGATCGTGGACCAATGGACAGGTGGAGCCGACTGGCCCTCCACGAGCGTGTCTTAAATGCGAACAGGCGGCCACCACAGTAGTGCGATGGCCGCCTGCGAAGTGGATACGTCTAGTTCATCGATTTGTTGAAATCGTAGTTGTAGACGACGTGTTCGACCTCGGTCACTTTGTCTGCCGGAATGCCGGCGATCTTGGCATGCTCGCGCACCTCTGATGCGTCGGTCGCTCGGTAGGCGCAGAACGTGCCCTCGTCGGTCAAAAAGGAGTGATCCCACTCGAGCTTGCCGTTGAACTTCTCGATCACGGCTTGCGAGCCTTTGGATATCTCGACCATCTTCTCAGGCGGCAATCCGCCAATGCCCGGGATGGCCCGCTCGATCATGTAGATCTTGTGTCCTTCCTTCGGCACGGCGCTGGCTTTGGGCCCGCCACCGAGAACCGGTGAATTGGTAAAGCCAACGGGCGTGATCTTCATCGCCGATGTGCCGAGTGCAGCCAGATACGCTTTCACCGCCGACTCATCCGTAGACCCGAGAATCTGATAACGGCTGTCGCCCGTGCGGAATTCTTCTACCAGCGAAACACCGTGCTTGCGCTCGGGTGAATCGGCTGCGGATTTCGCGGACGTCTGTGAGTCAACGAGTTTTTGTCCATCGCTGTCGCTGACGATAACGACGAAGCCGTTAACGTCTTTGTTGGCATCGATAACTGATCCGGCCTGAACCAGTGCCGGCATCAGAGCCATCAGTGCGGCGGCGGCAAGGGTGGTATAGCGTGTCATGGCAATTCCTTTTGTGTTTCGAATATCCGAAACACGCTATAGCAATAATTAGTCACGGAAAATCAGAGTCGGACTTAGTACGGCTGCGGTCCACACACAGTCGTACCTCAAACGCACTACACTGGTTCTATGGACTTAAGCTAAGTGAGGGATTAGCGTGGCGAAGCGTCGCCTTTAACCTACGATTTCTCGCCGACCGGACCCAACTCACGTCTCGCGTAAACGAATCCATCAAGAGGGTCCAGGTCACGAAACAAAGCTGTTGAATAAACAACCTCATCGTCGAATGCAGAGAACTCGCCTTTGTGGGAGGTGTAGGCATCAATATTGGTACAGACCAACGAGATTGCCTCGTAGTCGTCTTCGATCGGTTCTCGATCCAGGTAGTAACGGACCAACAACCGGCGATCTGAGTCAAACCGAAGAGCGATAGCTCGAATCTCGGGATAGACCTCGCCGATCAGGGCGCCTTGAGCCCAGAGCATTAACCAGTCTGGCAGCATTCAATTATCCCTTTCTTCCTGAGGTGCACCTGGTGCGATACCCGGCGCGCAACAATGGCCCATCGTGTTTTCATGACCGCACATTTCCTTATGCACCCTCAGCTTCAAGCAGCTTCACACCTTCCTCGAACGCCACCTTGGCATCCGGGTCGAGGTCGTAAAACGCTTCCCAAAAACCGGGGACCGACCATTGTTCCAACGTCATCTCGAAGCCATTTTCTCCGAGCGAATAAACCTTCCAGTGTGCAGAGATTGTGTTGTCAACGATCTCAAATAGCGAAACATCAAATAGCGCAGAATCTTCGTTCGCGGCTGTGATCAGTCGATAGCTGGACGCTTCCGTCTCCGACATCAATATTTCGAGCACGGTGTAGACCCCGCCCCGTTTCAGATGACCAGACGCTAGACCCTGAACGTCACTGAGATCCTGTTTTAATTGCACTTTCATGTGCTGTTACGTTTCCCTGATGTAGATTTTGTAATGACTGCTGGAGTGGTTTTCACTTGTCTTCACGTCGCGGCAGAAATAGACATTGATACGCCTGCTGACGATTCACAGATACGGGTAGTCGATGCGAGCCCTGCGCCGTTAGTACATCTTCACCGGTCTACGAGTCGAATCCAACGCAATCGACAACCCTGTCCAGCAGGTCTGGATATTCGAGTGTGTTGTCCGAGCCCTGATAATGTTCGGACTCTTTCAGCCGTGCGATCAACCTTTCTCTTAACTTCGACGCAGCGTTTCTCGGCGGATCGATTCTGCGCAAACCATGGTTGGATAGTGGCGCGCGATCCGAGGACTCCTGTGCAAGATCAATCTCTGTTACGAACTGATCGCCAACAGCGTCGTAGGCGGTAACCAAGATCTCCTCGGTCACAAGTTGTTCCATTTTCCGAGATGCTGACTTTGGCGAGTCGAAGACAAACAGATTGGTAGCTGTGGACAC
>CALHMG010000084.1 GCA_938034705.1 uncultured Gammaproteobacteria bacterium | reverse complement strand
TGCCCTGGCCGGGTTAAACCAGCCGGACCAGAACTCAGTAGCCGTGCTGCTGAGGGACCTGATAATCGTCGGACAGCACCTCGTCGACAATCACGACCTTGGCGTTTTCGCGCAGCGTTGACTGATAGGCAAGAAAGGCTTCATCGCCTGCCCGGCGACGGATCTGGTTCTCGATTTGTTCTTTGGCAGCGTCTTCCACAGCTGCAGGATCACCCGGCTTTACCGATTTGAGCCGATACACCGCAAAGTGTGTTCCCGCAACAGACCCGCTTCCAACCACGGGCGAATTCTCTTTGGGCACCGCCACATCGAACAGTAGCTGGGACAGAGCGCGATCTGTCGGCGTCTTCGCATCGCTGCGCTTTGCCGGGCCCGCTGTCGACGTGAGTTCGGCCGCTGAAATCACGTCTTCCCACGCCTCGCCTGCCTCAACTTTCTCAACGAGTTCCTTGGCCTTGGCCTCGGCCAGCTCCGCCGTCTTCTTGCGCTTCAGGATCGCGTCAATTCTGTCGCGCACCTCGTCGATTGGCTGAATCTTGCTCTCTACGTATTCAACCTTGCGCATCGCAATCAGGGTATCGACGTCCACCTCGATCACGGGGCTGTTGAGGCCCTCGTTGAGGACATCCTCACTGAACGCCGCGTTGCGTACGGACGCCTCTCCGAAGAGACCTGCACCCTTGTTGCGCTCTACCCAGTCCGATGTGTTGATCTGGCTGCCGATCTCAGAGGCCGCGGGCTCAAGTGAGTCGGGCTGCTCAAAAACGACGTTACGAAATCCCTCGGACAGTTCGGTAAAACGCTCTTCTGCCAGCCGACGCTGTTCGGCTTTGAGGATTTCTTCACGGACCTCGTCAAATTCCTTAACGCGTTCGGTCTGAATTTCTTCAAGCTTGATGATGTGGTAACCGAATCTCGACCGCACAGGCTCATCACTGATTGCGCCCTTTTCCATCGCGAACAGCGCATCTTCGAACGGCTTGACCATGACGCCGCGGTTAACCAGTCCGAGATCGCCACCCTGCACCGCGGATCCGGTGTCTTCGGAGTTGGCCTTCGCGAGTTCGGCGAAGTCTTCGCCGGCCTTGGCCTTGGCGAGCAGATCTTCGATCTTGGCCAACGCCTTCTGGTCGGCGTCGGCATCGGCGGCCTCTTCGAGCTTCACCAGAATGTGGCGAGCCTGACGACGTTCTTCGTCGAGATACTGCTGCTTGGTTCCTTCGTAGGCGACTTTCAGATCTTCATCGCTGACCGAGACTTCTGCCATCAGTTTGTTGACCGAAAGCTCGACGAACTCAACCTTGATTTTATCTGACGCGCGATAGGACTCCTGATTGGCGTCGTACTCGGCCTGAGCGTCCTCATCACTGATCTCCAGACCTTCTGCGAACTGGCTCAGCGGGATTAACGCAACATCGGACTCGCGAGTCTGCTCGGCCACGGCCAAAGCACGGTTGAGTTCGGACTCGGTCACGAACGCCGACTGCGCAAAACCGTTGCGGATCTGGTCCACAGCGTTTTGCTGTCGTTGGGACTGCTCAAAACTGGCGGGCGTCATGCCCTGACTGCGCAATACCTGCTCATACTGAGCTTTGCTGAACTTGCCATCTTCACCCTGGAAGGCAGGAAAATTCGTAATCAGCGTATTGAGCTGCGAATCGCTGATGCGATAGCCACTTTTTTCGATATCGGCCAGCAGGAGTCGCTGACCGACAAGCTCTTCTACCGTCTGGCGCTTGAACTCGGGTCCGGAAAACATCGACGGGTCGACACGGTTGCCGAACGTTCGAATGAGATTCTGGCGTCGTTGCGACATGCTGTTCAGATAGGTGTCATAGTCGATTTCTTCACCGTCCACCTCAGCGACGACAACCCGATTGAGGCCTTCGAAGTACGACTGTATTCCCCACAGTGCGAAGGTGATGCAAATCAAACCGATGATGATCCAGACAACCCAACCTGAAGCACGTTCCCGTATGGCCGTGATAACCATGCAACTTTTCCCTTAATCTTGTTAACTCGTTCGACCCGGACCGCAGGCGCGACAGGCGCCGGAGCGCACACGGGCCCGACTATCCAGTCTATTGATTTTAGCCTCAAACAGACCGCTTTTAGGACCACATCGTCCGGGTGAGGTTCAACTATCCGTTCACATCAGCCATCGGTCTGCAGGCTCGGCGGGGGATCGCCACGGTAGCAATCCGCCCCGACAGTCCGCCCCGACACTTAGCGTCGACGATCCAGACTCGACCACGGTGATGTGACAGTGCGCTTTTGACCAGAGAATCAGCCCGGCAGCACAGACAAAAAAAAACGAGGGCTACCCCTCGTTTTCTTGATTTGGCGGAGCGGACGGGACTCGAACCCGCGACCCCCGGCGTGACAGGCCGGTATTCTAACCAAACTGAACTACCGCTCCGGATCTGGAACAAACTACTAAAACCAACTTCTAAAACAAACTTCTGGAATTACTGCACCAACCATCAAAATCTTGAACACAACGCCAACCTGACCAAAGCCAACCTGACCAAACCCGTCCAGTGGACGCGCTTTGGTGTCGGCCCGGCGGTGCCGCAGTCTCTCACAAGACGCGGCCTGCCCCAAGCCCCGCGCTACCCGTTCGCGGACGGACTGGTCGCTCCCGGGGAGCCATAACCCCAAGCCATAACCCCGAGCCAAAAGCGTCCGACCTGACGGCTGAAAAATCTGGTGGGTGCTGCAGGGGTCGAACCTGCGACCTTCGCCTTGTAAGGGCGGCGCTCTACCAGCTGAGCTAAGCACCCGGTCTTCAGGCCGCAATTCTATCCGGCAATGCCGGTCCGCGACTACCCGGTCGTCGGTCTTTTTCTCGCTTAAGTGACAGCCTCCGGGACGAATCTCGATATTGCGCCCGCAAACGAGGCATCCAGACGCAAAAAACCCGGACCTGAGTCCGGGTTTTGCCCTGAGGCGTCCGTTACCAGGGCGAGCTCATCTGCGTCAGTTGACGGCTTCCTTGAGCGCCTTGCCCGCCTTGAACTTGGGCGCCTTGCTGGCGGGAATCGGAATGGGCTCCCCGGTGCGAGGATTACGGCCAGTTCGGGCTGCGCGGTGGCTGATTTCGAACGAGCCGAAACCTGCGACAACCACTTTGTCTTCGGTTTTCAGGCACCCGGTTATGGTTTCGAACACGCCCTCGACGACGCGGCTGACGTCGGCCTTCGAAAGACCACTGTCGGTTGCCAACTTGTCAAT
>CALHMG010000083.1 GCA_938034705.1 uncultured Gammaproteobacteria bacterium | reverse complement strand
CAATAATAATAACTCCGATCGATCGACCTGAAACGCAGCGGCAAAGCCACCCCCACCAGGACCAACCCGGGGCCAATTTTGCGCAACAAGCGAAGGCGACTGTCGAGGAGATGAAGGATGCGAGAGATGAAGATCTCAACCTGCACAGAACTCAAGCCGAAGTCGCGGCCGACTGACAATGACCAAAGCCGCCAGGCCCAACACTTCAAGACGGGCGCCGGCCCTGATCTTTTTGGCAAACTGACGTCACACGTCCGTCACTGGTTCACCTTGTCACATCACAGCATCAGCGAACTTGTCGACGGCGCGCGCTTCAAGCGCGGCTATAAACAATACTGGAACGGTGATTTCGAGTCGGCGTGGAAAACCCTGAAACCACTCGCTGAAAAAGACGACTGCGCCGCCCAGTACTATCTTGGCCGGATGCGTGCGCGCGGTGAGGGAATCGAAAAGGATTTGATGCAGGCGCTTCGATGGTGGAACGCCAGCGCCGGCAAGGGCGAACGATGGGCGCAGGTCGAGATCGGCAACCTCTACGAAAACGGTCGAGGGATCGTTCAGGATTCGGCCAAGGCACTTAAATGGTATCGACGGGCGGCCGACGACGGACTCGCCGAAGCCCAGGTTCGCGTTGGCTTCTTTTACGACAACGGCATTGGCGTCACGGCCAATCACAACACGGCGCGTCAGTGGTACATCAGAGCGGCCGTTCAGGGAGAGCGTAACGCCTACCACAACCTTGCCGTGCACTACGCCCGTGGCCTTGGCGTGCCAGCCGACAGGCAGAAAGCGCTGGCCTGGCTGAAAAAAGCGCAGCCGCATCAACGCCACAACGCCGACGATGCGGTTGGTCTGAAGTAACGCCGGCCTGAAGGCCTGGGCGGCTTAAACGACTGGCGCGTGATAGACGTGCCGAAACACGGCCGTCAACGAGTTCAGGTACTGAGGCTCGACAGCAGCTTTGACAACAGCCGCACCAGATCGACCTGGCGATTGGTTCGGGTCTTCACAAAGATTGATTTCAGGTGGCTTCGCGCGGTGTTGTAGCTGGTCTTTGATTTCTTCGCGAACTGCTCCACCGATAACCCGTTCACCAACGCCTCGGCCAGACGCGCTTCGGTCGCGGTAAGGCCATACATCGATTTAAGGATATGCGCGGGTAGCGGAATTTCTTCGTCCGGATCGGCGATCAACAAAACCGCCCACGGAGATTCTTCATCGGCAATGCTGTCGCCGGTCTTGCGCAGCGGCGCACCCCACACCTGAAGGTGGCGGCCCGGCACCGCACGCCCTAACGTTAAAACGTTGGCCTGGGCATCGGCGTCGTCACCGACCAGCAGCTGGTTGATAAAAAGTTCAAGCTCCGCCGAGTCGTCGGCACGGGTCGCTACGATCTGATCACCGTTGAAGGAAATAAGATCGCCGAGCGTCAAAAGTCTCTGGGCGGCGCTGTTGCGGCGCACGATTTTTTTCTTCTCGTTGATAATGATGACGCCAAAGCCGAATTGCTCGAGAAGCGCTTCGACGTAAGCCTCGTCAATGGATTTACCCGTCGCCTGTGAATCGGAGTCCAGGCTGCTGGTGACTCGCGAACGAAGTTCGGCGCAACGCGCGATCGCCGCTTCCATCGGAGGCACGAGCTGCACGGCCGTGACCGGCTTGACGAGATAACTCGCGACACCACTGTCAATAGCATCGCGAACGCTGTCGCTGTCGTGATGTCGTGACAGCGCAACGATGGGTCGATACTTGAGCTTGTGCAGTTCCAGAGCCAGCTCCGGACCGCGCATGTCAGGCAGGTTGATGTCGATTATGGCGATATCGGGCGTGTTCTGTACCCACTGATCCAGAGCGTCCGAGGCGTTCGCGAACACCTGAACGTGATGCCCCAGATCCGCCAGCCCCTGCTGCAGCGTATTGCGCACGACAGCGTCGTCGTCGACGACGAATACGCTGATCCCCTGAGTACTCACCCCTTCTCCCTTAATCTATCGACTGCCGCTGATCCGACACACGCCCCGCTAAAGAGCAGTGTAACAACTGCTGACACAGGCGGCCGTCTAATCGTTTGCTTTCAACCGATTACGTCAATCAAGGGACCTCGTGCCAATCCCCCATTTCGATGACAAACTCTGAAACAAACCTTGATTGAACCCACTTGGCGGCCGGCTTGGGGACGGGTGTGCGGCGCAGAACTCCGGTGCACCTGTCGGAATACCTCCCCCAATTGAGGTAGTGAACATCCAGTGCGGTTTTCAGAGTTACTCGACTTTTGTGGTCCGGCATCTCATTCTCACGCGCCTGTCCTGAGTGTTGCGCCCCGAGTGTGTTCGTGAAGAGATTTTTTGCCTGTTTACTGGTGGCTTTCGCCACCGTCTGGCCCGCCCATGCACAGCAGCCGCAGTACTCGACATCCTCCGAATACCTCGGCGGCGCGTCGATCATCGCCTCGGTCACACGACTGCAACAGCCGGTCAACGAAGCGCCCGCGGCAATAACGATCATCGACAAGGATCTGATTGAGGCACTCGGCTATACCGACCTTGTCGATCTGTTTCGTCACGTTCCCGGCATGACGGCAGCGCACTTCACCGGCAACAAGCACTCAATCAACTACCGCGGGTTACGCGATCTTGAGTCGCGACGAATGCAGGTCCTGGTCGACGGACGATCCGTGTACAACCCGATGTTTACCGGCGTTGACTGGGAGGACATTCCCGTCGCCATCGATGATATCGAGCGTATTGAAATCATCCGATCGCCCAACGCCGCCACCTACGGATCGAACTCGTTCCTGGCGGTGGTCAACATCATCACATCCAGTCCGGCCGATACCCTGGGCACGTCAGTTCGTTTAACCGGTGGCAACAACGGACTCGCCGAGGGCTTTATCCGTCATGGCTTCAAGATCCGCGACACGGCGTTAAGACTGCGCGCCGGAATTCGCCACCAGAACACTTTGATAGAGAACCCGTCAGGTCCCTACGACGGCAGAACGGTGCCGTTTTTTAATGTCCGCGGACTGACGGAGTTATCCCAATCAGACACGCTTGAGTTCCAGGCCGGGTTTTCCGGCGGCACCCGGGATTTTGGCTCACAAACCAGCCTCACCGAACCGCCGACGAAAGATGCGGCGCGAGCGGGTTTTGTTCAGGCTCGATTCCGCCGTGTCTTCGGCGCTGATCACGAACTTTCGTTCCATGCGTTTCGCAACACCCGTAAACAGACTCGCGAGTACACGACCCGTCCGTTACCCATCGCAGGCGTACCGCCTCCAGGACTGCTGCTGCCGATTTTGTTTGATACCCGCGAATCACGCACGGAGATTGAAGCTCAATACACCCAACCGATCGGCGACCGAACGCGAATCGTCACAGGCTTTGGCGTACGCCGGGACAGCAACTGGGCACCGCAGATCTACGGCCGCGACGATTCACTGAGCAATACCGTTTACCGCATCTTCGGCACCGGGGAATGGCACGTGCGTGATGACGTTGTGCTGCACGCGGGCGTGATGGTTGAGAACAACGATTTTGTGGGCACCGAGGTTTCACCCCGCGCCGCCATCAACTGGAAAGTGTCAGATCGCCATGCGCTGAGAGCGAGCTACTCCGAAGGCTCGAGAACACCAACGTTTCGCGAAGAAAACTCCCTGATCGCCTACACCTACCAGGGTATTCTGCTGGACGTTCAGGATGTCGCCAGCGGCGGACTTGATTCGGAAAAAATACGCGCCTTCGAAGTGGGTTATCTGGGCCAGTCAAAAAACGCCAGGCTGTCCTGGGACGTCAAGGCCTTTTACGAAAAGTATGACGACCTCATCGCCGAGCTGCGTCCGGCAATCTCTCAGGATCCCCCATTTGCGGACGGTGTGGCGTTTGACTGGCGCAATCAGGACGACGCCACCGCGGTCGGCGCAGAGGTTCAAATTGACTATCGCGACCCATCCAATCTCCTACGATTTACCCATTCGTTTGCCGATATCGACGGGTCTGATCTCAGCGAACGGTCGCTGATCTCGGACAGCGGTCCACGTCGGTCGACCACGCTGTTTTATCAGCGCAAGCTACGTAAGGACTGGCACGCTGGCGTATCGTTGATTCGCATGGGCGAATCGACCCCGCTGGGGAGCAACCTTAAGACAGACTCCTACTTCCGGGTTGATTTGAGAGTCGGGCGTACATTTCGAATGGGTAAACACCGCGGCAGTGTTAAAGCGACCGTCGAAAATCTCTTCAATGAAAAAATCGAAGACCACAAAGGCACTTTCACCCTCGGCAGACGAGGGTATGTTTCCGTTCGATTCGACTGGTAGCAACCAGCCGTGAAACGGGCCGCGACGCGCATGAGAGCAGTCCAGCTGGCAGGAGCACTTGTTCTCGCGATAGCCAGCGCCCCGGCGACTGCTTTCGATCTCGTTTTCGTTCTGCCTGAGTTACGACCCAAATACCAGGAACTCGCGACGGCGACCGCATCGGGCATCGCCGCTCAAACCAACAGCACGCCGTCGTCGACCATCGTTCTGTTTGACGAAGTTGCGCAGCTGAACGTGCCTGATGAGAGCAAAACCGAGTACATCGCGATCGGTTTCAAGGCGCTCAGCGCGACCGTCGACGCCGTGGAGAACGGCCGCATCTACGGTGTTGTGGTGCCATATCATAAAGCTGTCGAAACCATCGCTGGCGCAATCGAGACGATCGACCTGCGCATCATCTCGGCCGAGCAGCCGCCTGACCGTATCGCAAAACTGACCAAAGCGGTTCTTGCTGAACGAAATTCAATCTCGGTGTTTCACAGCAAGACAAATGATGATCGGGTGATACAGCTCAATCGCGTCTTCAAGCCGGGCCCCATTGCCCTCAAACCCATAGACGTTCCAGAAAATCAGGACGTGCTTGACGTTCTGGCGGAGCAGATCAGCGATATTCAGGCCCTGCTTGCGGTGCCAGATCCACGCGGCGTCAATCGTCATACCGCCCGACATATTCTGCGCTCAACACATCGACGCAAAATTCCGGTTATCGCCTACTCGCGCGAATTCGTGAAATCCGGCGCTCTCGTCGCGATCTATTCAACACCCGAGCAGTATGGCCAACAGCTCGCCGACATGATCGTAGGCGCACAACAGCGCCGCCCGGCCGGCGAACGCTCACTGGCCCGACCCAAAGATTTCGATATTGCTGTCAATGAGCGTGTCGCCAGGACGATAGGCCTCGAGCCCCAGAGCGCAGAAGAACTCAAAGCCAGACTCGGGGCCGATCCATGAATCAGAACCGGCCCAGCACATCGCTTCGAACGCAGATTCTGTTGCCGTCAATTCTGGCGCTGCTGGTCTTTGCGACGATTATGGGCTGGGCTTTGATCATGACCACCCACAAGACGTTCAACACGAAGTTTCTGCAGACCGGCCAGTCACTGGTCGAAAACGTCGCTCCGACGATGAGCTTTGCGCTCGCTACGGGCGATCGCGACTATCTCAAAGCACGCCTGAAGTCCGCTTTTCGACAGGACGAGCTTCGGCATATTGAAGTGATCAACAGCCAGGGCAATCTTTCGGTGGCACTGAGCCGTCAGGATGACGGATCTATCGTCGAAGTATCCACGAAAAACGACAAAAAAATACTGTTCCCGCACGAAACGAACCACGAACCGTTTCACGCGGACGTACCCGCCGATCCCATTGAAGTGGAGTTTTTGACCGCCCCGTCACCACACGATGAGATCCCTCTTGGGACACTGAGAGCGATTCTCGATCGTTCCGCAATCATCGAAGAACGGAATCAGGAAATTGCATACGGCGTTTTGCTGGCGCTGATTACCGCGCTGGTCATGTGCATCATTGTGGCCGGTCTGGCGCGCAGAATCGTCGAACCGCTTAAAGACCTTACCTCGACGCTCGAGCGACTCGAGGCCGGCGACTTTTCCGCTCGTGCTGGAAACTCGCCGATAGACGAGGTGGGCCGGGTTCAAAATGGTGTCAACGCAATGGCCTTGTCTCTCGACAATGCCCAGCGTGATCTCAAACAAAAGGTCGAACAGGCGACCGCCAAGCTTGTAAAGACCGTCGATGATCTCGAGCGCAGCGAAAGCAAATACCGCAGTCTCGTTGACAGTGCATCAGACGGCGTATTTTCGATGAACTCGAATTTGCGGCTGCTTCAGGTAAACCCCGCGATCGAACAACTGACGGGTCGGGATCATGGAGACCTCATTGGCGAAGACCTGTTGAATCTCGTTCTGGCCGAACAGCAATCCCGCATCAAGCAGGTTTATGCGAGACAAACCGAAGAACACACCGCGTGCACCTATGAAGTGACCCTGGTGTCGGCGATTGGTGAACGAGTCGTTGTCGAGATCAGCAGTCGCCCTCACATCACCGACAATATCTGCGTCGGGTTTCACGGCGTCGCGCGCGACATCACGGCAAGACGCCGAATCGATCAGGCCAGAGCGGAGGCGCAGGAGCTCGCCGAATCGGCAAACCACGCGAAGTCGATGTTCCTCGCAACCGTCAGTCATGAAATTCGAAGCCCCATGAACGGGATACTCGGGTTTCTGGATCTTCTGAACAAGACAAACCTGGACGACGTACAGAACGAGTACATCACCACGGCAGAAAAGTCAGCGCGGACGCTGTTGCGAATCATCGATGATCTCCTCGACATGGCACGCGTCGAATCCGGCTATCTGGACTTCCGGCCAGAAGCGGTGGATCTACGTGAATTTACCGAACATGTGATGGCGGAAGCCGAACAGCAGGTGGATGCCGAAAGCCTGACGCTTAAAACCGAACTTGATGACGCCTTGCCGGAGATTGTCGTCACAGACCCCGCTCGACTCAATCAGATACTCACCAACATCCTCGGCAACGCCTGCAAATTTACCGGCGACGGAACCGTTACGCTGGCGGTCGACTGTCTCGACAGAGCAAACACCTCTGCGACGGTGGTATTCAGCATCCGTGATTCCGGCCCCGGATTCGACGAAGACGACATCGAAGAAATATTGAAGCCGTTTGGGCGCGGACCGGAAGCGATCAAGAACAGAGTTGCGGGCGTCGGACTCGGTCTGGCGATCGCCAAAACTCTCGTCGACGAAATGGCCGGCCGTATCGACATCTCCAATCTTCCTCGCGGTGGCGGTGAAGTCAAAATTACGGTGTCACTGCTGACAAGCTCAAAACGAGCGCTGCCGAAGGAAAAAATGCCTTCAGCCATCACGGTCGACTCTGAAACAGGCGACCTCCCAACTGAAGCAATCACGAAAACTCCACGCGTTCTCGTGGTGGATGATAGCGAAATCAATACACGCTTCGTCTCAACTCTGCTTTCTTACCACGGGATTGAAGCCGTTCAGGCCAACAGCGGTGCGGGAGCACTCGAGCTGTGCGAAACCGGTACGTTTGATCTGATCTTCACCGACCTGCACATGCCGTCCATGGATGGCGTCGAAATGGCAAATCGCATTCGCGCGACGCTCGCGGACCGCTGCCCGCCCATGATCGCGCTCACCGCGGACGCGACCGCGCGAAACAGCGAGCGCCTTGAGCACGAAGACTTCGATCAGGTGCTGTTCAAACCCATTACTGAAACCGAGCTGCTCAACGCGATCACGCGCTGGGTCGGCTACTCCCCCACGCGACATGCTCCCGAGACAAAATCCGTTGTCTCCCGTACCGATGCTGCGGATGACATCCTCGGGAAGCAACGTGGCCTGGAATTCGCAGGCGGCAATGAGGCGCTCTGGGAGTCGAATGTCGTGTTATTCATCGAAGACCTTAAACGAATTTTGCCGTTGTTCGACACCACCCACCCTGACTTCCACCCTGATCGCCTGGTCGAACATACCCACAGAATTTCGGGATCTGCGGCCTATATCGGCGCCCGCAAGCTTGAACAGCTCGCGATGAACGTCGAAACCGAATGTCTCGACCCGGATTCCAACCGAGTGGAAAAACTCTGTATGGAATTCGATTCTGCTGCCCAGGACTTCCTCTCCGAGGCACGCAACGCAGGGTTCAGCGCTGACGAAGATGCTGAATCGGATAAGCCGGTCTCGCTGGGTGTCTCCAGCTCTGGATGACCACGAAGCAGGCCAACTGCCCGACACAGCCGGGGATAAAACCTGATTCGCGTCCAGCAGCTGTCGACTGTGCGAAGCCGCACTGTCAACGTGATGTGAAAGGCGATATACAGTCTTTCAGACACCGCCGTACAGATTGTCGAGCAGCCCATCGCTGTTGACGGCAAACCAACCAGAGAAGTTGCGAACGGTAACGGCGAGTGAGTGCCTGTTCGTCATCGCTCAGATCAGCACAATGTGCGATGACGCCAGGTGATGTTGGTTTTTTAAGGGGGAACACGACAATGTCGTTAGCGCTGTTTATCTACAGTCCGAGCAAGGACGACGTCGACGCCAGGTCAACCGGCTCGACGCCAGAACGATTTAAATCACGTCAGCACGCGGCGGGTTGCGTAGCGGCGGACGGTAAACGCAGCGACCACACCGGGGCATCGATGACTGCTAAACCGAGCCATGCGTTTGCTCCGGCGCCAGTTCAACGACCTCGGTCCCTCGCTTTTCCCTCGACGATCGCGGTGGCTATTCTTGTGGTCGTACTTTCGGTGCTCAAGTCCGCTCTCGTCGAGGCAAATTCGGACACGCTGAAGACGATTTCCCAGAACGTCCAGCACTGTCAGTCTGCCGGAGCGGACAGTAAAAAAGTTACCTGCCCGCTGGATCTGATTCCCGGAGTAACGTTGAATAGCGCAAGAATCGCCATTGAAACTCCAACTGACAGCGCACAGACGAGTCGGTGCACACTGTTTGCACGCTCGGCAGCCGGCGGTCAGGCACGAGGTGTTTCCGTAGAACGCCAAAGCGACGCTGGCGAGACGTCTGCGAACTGGCTGGATTTCCCCAAACTGCGAACCGGCCATGACGATTTTCGATATGTCGTCTGTCATCTCGCGACAGGGTCGAGAGTGACCGGACTGGAAGTGACTATCGATCAGCAGTCAACGCCAAGCGCCGTTGAGCTAAAGCGGATGATTAAAAAGCAGCTGGCGGTTGCGCGTCGCGGCAGTCCAAACCCGGCTTTGCATTGAGAACCGTGCTTTAAAGCGCCTGGTCGGCGGCTGCGCGTTGTTCGCGCCGCTACATCTTCGCGATTACAGCCGCATCAGATATCGCTGCTGCCCCTCCATCACCTTCTCGTCACTCTGATTGAAAATGCGTGCTTCCACCACGAGCACACCTGTCGATTTTTGAGGTTTCAGTTCGACGATTTCAAATTCAGGATAGAGCGTATCTCCGGCATACACCGGCTTCAAAAATCGACTTGATTGATCAAGAAATGCGATCAGATCCTCGCCGATGACATGAGCCAACGGGCCGGCGCCAGCTGCCGCCTGACTGAGGACCTGCAAACCGTGAGCCAGCAGACCCCGGTGTCCGTGTGCACGACAGTACTCAATGTCATAGTGAATCGGGTGGTTGTCGCCAGACACCGCCTGAAAGGCGAGAAGCTGGGCTTCGGTCAAGGTACGCGAAGGGTTTCGAAAAATTTCGCCAAGCTCGAGTTCGGCGAAACCTCTGGTTGCAACGATTTGATGAGACCTGGGATTGGTTCTTTCAGTCATGGTTGGATCGGTCCGTTATGAACATGAACAGCAACCGACACTGTAAGCCAGTCACGACCCTCGTCCAAGCCAGTTAACCGTCCTCAGGTCACCACGATCGTGCCGTCGCTGATGAGGGCATCGACTGTCTTTTTTGCAAACCCTGCTTCTGCAAGTATCTCGCGACTGTGTTCACCAACAAGCGGCACGTGAGCATCAAAGCTCTCGGGTGCTCCGGGTATACGCGGGAGCGGCACCTCGAAGTCGTTTCCAACAGTCGTCGGTGGAGCGAACGCCTGATCAACCACCTGTGCGTCATTCAGCCAGTCACCATAGTCATAGATGGCGTTGCACAAAACGTCACGAGCCGTCAGGTGTTCGAGCCAGTGAGCTGTAGGCGACTGTTGCAATCGCTTTTCGATTGAATCACGCAGCGTCTCAATATTTTCAGCGCGGGAAGCAAAACTCTGATAACGCTCGTCTTCGATCAATGGTTCAAGATCAAGCGCCTGCATCATCGACGCGAAGTGGCCTTCTTTCACCAGAGTGATCGCGATCCATCCGTCCTGGGTTCGGTAGCTGCCGGCTGGTGCATTGAGTGCGCTACCCGGGCCTCCAACCATCGACCAGTCCACAATTTTGGGCGCCTGCACGGCCGCCGCGGACCCGGCGAGTGACAGATCAAGATGAATTCCGCGAGCGGCGTCATCGCCCTGTCGCGACGCCATTGCGTGCATTGAGACACTCTGGAATGCGTAGAGACTGGTGATCGCATCAATAATCGTGGTGTCGATCTTATGGGGAATGCCGTCGCGACCGGCGTTGACAGACATCAACCCGGAAAACGCCTGGGCAACCGTGTCCGAGCAGGGTCTGTCGACGTAGGGGCCCTGCTGTCCGAAACCCGACACCGAGGCAAAGAGCACATCGCTGTTTATCGCCTTGATCGCGCTGAAACCCAGACCGAGACGATCCAGAACGCCTGGCCTGAAACTTTCAAGGACCACATCGACGTTACGCGCCAGATCGAGTACCGCCTCGACGCCTGCCTTCCGTTTCAGATCAACCGCGATCGAACGCTTACCGGTGTTGTACGGGATCGCACTCGACGACAGCTGTCCACGACTCGTACCAAGTCCGCGGATCCAGTCGCCCGTCGGTGGCTCTACCTTGATCACGTCGGCGCCCCACAGGGCGCACAGCATCCCGCACCCGGGGCCGGCGATGCCCTGACTCAGATCAAGAACACGCAGGCCTTCAAGCGGGTGCACGGTAGTCATGGCAAGTCGCGGTCAGTTGACTTCGAAGATGCCGCTCTTGCAGTGCATCTTTTTCGTCGCAAAACCGTAGCGACATCCTCCACCAGCTCCGCATGAGCCGACGTCCTTGCATCGACCGCTGCCGTTGGCGCACAGACACGTACGCGACTCAAAGCACGTTTCGTTGCGGCTCTGACATGTGCCGTCAGCACACCCTTCGCGCCACGTAACCACCGCACCGTTGCGACGATCAATCTGTCGACCATCGCTCGACGCGTAGCAGCTTCGCGGGCCCGTTGCGCTCTTTGTCACTTTGGACCCCTGTGGGCAGTTGTCCGCGTTACACAACGCGCGAGGCGTCGCGGTGCCTGAAGCGCTTGCCGCCTGTTTACCAGGGCGCCAGTAGGCTCGGTCGATAGTCGTTACCAGAATCTCGCGCACGCGAATGTTGGCTTTTCGCAACTCCAGCACCCACCTGCCGCCTTCGCCGCTGGTCTGGAATCGGGGCTCGATGAGTGTGGATCCATAAGAAGCCGGGTCGTTACTCTTGAAGGCGCCAGGGCCCGCTGGCAGATCAACACGCTGCGCAACCTGCTCGCCGATGGTCAGGATAGCCCTGCCCGTCTGGTTCTCTTTGGTTTTGCTGACGATCTCTATGCTTTTCAGGTGAGCGTCAGCCAGCGATACACCGTAAGCATTCTTGAGCTCGTTACGAAGCTTGATCGTGTGTGTCCCGTCTTTGTTGGCAAGGCGATAAATGGCGTCATTGAAACTCAGCTTTCGGGTTGTTGGCTGGGTCTGGGCGACGCACTCACCGAGCCCGCAATCGTTGACGAACAATACGATTCTGTCGATCCGCAGTGCACCCTTGGCCGACAGCCACCATTTTCCATCGGTAGCGGCCGGGTTGGCAGGCTCGAGTTCGTACCGTCCAAATGTCGATCTCGCGGGATCGCCGAATTTCTCCTTGGTGCCGGCGACATCTACGGGAGCTGAATCGATATCGTTGACAGATAGTCGAACCTGCGCGTTGTTGATCCTGGACTTTGCGACGACTCGAACGGTACGCAGTTCAAAACGCTCATCGTCAAATGCGCCGTGCTGTTGCTTAAGAAGAGCCTTCAGATTGAATCGCTTCTCGCCTTCCGCATTCTTGATGCGCAGGTTGTTCATCTCCAGCGTGAATCGTTCTACGGCGTGGGCGGGCATCGCTACTGCGGCCAGTGCCACAACCAGTGCAAGACCAGGAAAATTGAACGACCTGACCGCAACAGATGTTCTGCGCGAGAACAGTGTCGAGAAAGTCGTAATTTTGCAATTCGCTGTTGATCGCATCATCGTGTTGTCCCTCCAGGACTAAACCTTGTACTCAGTCTATCTTATCCAGATAGACCTCAATTTTCAGTCTTTACCCTGTTCCTTAGCTGAATGTGGGTTTAAAAACTGTCTCGACTTCACGTTCGACCGGCTAACTGTCGGCTTCGTCGCCAAGACTGCCATCACGCTGCGCCTGCATCAGATCTCTGACGTCGTCGCTCCAGAGTCCATCGAGATCGTAAAACTCCCGGGCGTCCTTACGCATGACGTGAGCGATGACGCCACCGAGGTCGATCAAAACCCACTCTCCTGCGTCATCACCTTCGGTCCCAAGCGCTTTGATACCGGCAGTCTTCAGCTCGGTTCGAACGTTGTCGGCCACGGCTCGAAGATGACGATCAGATGTACCGGTCGCGATAATCATGTAGTCCGTGAAGTCGGTCATGTCTCGAACATCCAGCGACGTGATGTCGCGTGCCTTGGCGTCGTCCATCGCTTCAACCACCAGTCTGCTGATTTGATCTGAATCGATCTCGCTCGCGAGCTTGGGCGCAGCGGGCATGTCGGTAGACTGTGCGGTAGATGCGGTAGACATGGTTTCGGTGTCCTGATCTGAAGTTGGCGGTGTCGGGTTGGTCACGCCTGGCGATGTGGAAAGAGATTCCGGCTTGCGCTTTGCTGAATCCGACGACTGAGCCGGCAGCATCTTGAGCGGAGCAGTTGCCCCGTACAACTGATGCGTCTCGATAAAGCCAACCACATCCTCGTCCAGCCAGTCAGCACGTAGCTCGTTTCTGGTCAGCGACTGACGCACCTCGGTTGATGAAATTGCGAGTTCGTTAACGTCGATATGAATGATCTTGCCGGCTGGCGCCGCGGCGATATCCGAAGAGTTCGAGGTCAGGGCATCGCTCCACCAGGACGGCAAGGTTGCCGGAAGTTCCGATCCCGGGCGCTCCATGACCGCAATATGGGCGAAGTCGAGAAGCTCCTCCCATCGATGCCAGCTCGAAAGGTAGAGAAACGCGTCAAGTCCCAGAATCAGAACCAGCGAGTGCTCTGATCCGTAAAGGGACCGCAACTCCTCAAGCGTGTCTATTGTGTACGATGCGCCTCCCCGGCGTATTTCGCGATCGTCCGCAAGCAACCCGGTCTCGTCACGACGCGCCAGTGCCAGACGCAGCATGTCGAGTCTGTGTTGCGCCGAGACACCCGGAGCTTCGCGATGGGAGGGAACGTTCACGGGTACAAAGTGAACGCCGGCCAGACCGAGCGCCGATACTACGTCCAGCACAGGCTCGATGTGTCCACGGTGGACGGGATTGAATGTGCCGCCGAACAGGCCGATTGCAGTACGCATGGTTTTATTCTCGTTCAACCAACCGCCGCGCGGCGCAAAACCGGCATCGTCTCGCTGGTCAGTGGTGTTTTTATGTCTGCGGCGCATACGCGCATGGACAACCGTTCCAGCTCATCCCAGTCGACAACGCCCGCACTCAGACTGCCACGCCCTTTGAGGATGCGGTCGGCGTATGCAATTTCACGCAGAATCCGCTGCCAGCCGGCGGCGTCGAAACGCTTTAACGCATGCTTGATCAAACGCTCTCGCGATGACCACACCTTTGCTTTGTTCACGGCTTTGCCCACGGTCATTCCTGCGGCGACATCCGTCGCGATACCGGTGATGACCCTGACCTCTCGTGCGAGAGCCCAGAGCGTCACGACCGGGGCCGTGCCTTCCCGGCGCAATCCACCGAGAATGCGCAACCCGCGCTCCACCCGCCCCGCGAGCAGAGCATCTACCCAGCTGTAGACGTTAAAGCGTGCGTGATCCGACAGGCTTTCCTCAACGATATCGAGGGTAATCTTGCCATCCGTATTCAGCAGCTTGAGCCGTTCGATCTCCTGAGCCGCAGCAAGCAGATTGCCCTCAAGAAACCACGCCATGCGTTCAACGACGCCTTCCTCAGGCGTCAGCTCGGCCTGGGACAGACGATCTGTCAGCCACTTGATCATCTGTCTTGCCGGAACTTCGGGACAGTCAATCGTTGTGCTGGCATCTTCGATGGATTTGAACCATTTCGCCGACTGCGACTTCTTCTCAATCTTTGCGCCAATGAGCATGACCAGCGTGTCGTCGGGAGGATCAGTGACGAGGTCCATCAATTTCGCAATGGCGTCACCAACCCGTGTGGCCGGCAAACGAATCTCGACGATCCTGCGCATCGCAAACAGCGACTGCGTCATCGACAGTTCGGTAAGGTCGCCCCAGTCGAAGCCGCTGTCTATCGTAAAGCGCAGCCGCTCCTCGTATCCCGCCTCGCGCGCGGTTCGTCGAATCGCGTCGCAGGTTTCTTCAATCAGAAGTGGCTCGGCGCCAAATACGAAGTACGCCCCCGCCAGATCGTCTTTTAGATGACGGGCCAGAGCATTGAGTGTCAGACGCACCGAATTGAACGACGGGGGTCTTAGCCGGCGTCGGGCGAAACAGACCCGGCGGTCGCGAGCCTGGAAGCAGATGACTGTGTTGGATCAATCGAGGCCAGTACGGAAAGCGTGCGCAGAATGTTCTGTGCGATTTCACGCTGCATGTCTTCGATCAGGAAGCGCTGCTCGTCTTCCTTGGTCAGAATCTGACTGGCATCAAAATCAAGATCACGGCTTTGTGACAGTCGTGTGCCTTTCACGATCACGTCCCCCGCCCGATTGAGAACATCATATCGAACGCGGTAGTGCAGCCGATAAGACGTGGCGAGACCGCGGCTGTCTGTTGATCGGACAGAACGCCGCACTTTGGTCTTGATCAGACGCAGCACCGCCTGGGCGTTAGCCGCACTGTCAACGACTGGCGTGCCGCTGAACTCAAGCGCTTCTTTCAGAACCGACACCAGACCGTCGTCTGTTCCACTGATCGCAAGCGGCGTCAGATTTTTGGACAGCGCGACTTTGCCGCGCAGATGGAAGCCACAGCCGGAAACAACGGTGGCGGCCAGCGCCATAACCACCACGGAGGCTGCGAATCGACCGGCAAACCGTCCGGACGCGCGACGAGTCATGCGGCGAGCGTTGTTGCGATCTGTGCTGTTCATCTCTCTGGTGCCTTTAAAGTGCTTCAAACTGGAAAATTCGGGAAAATAGAAATTCTGTGCTGTCGCTGACGCACGGCTCGAGAGCGTGCGTGCGCCGTCATTATACCTGTATCGGCGCGACCGTGTCCGCGCCGTCCGAGCACACACAGGCTGCAAAATGTTTGTTTTAACAGCACTTTGCGCGCCCACAGACTGGCCGTCAGCCCCGCTGACCTAACCGACCACGATATTCACAAGCTTGCCGGGCACCACGATCACCCGCTTAACGTCCTTGTCGCCGATATGACGCTGGACGCTCTCGTCGGCACGGGCAACGGCCTCAACGGCATCCTTGTCGGCCTCGGACGGAACCTGGATCTTGCCCCGGAGCTTGCCGTTGACCTGCACCACCAGCTCCAGGGTGTCAGTCACAAGCGCAGCTTCATCAACTTCTGGCCATTCGCTGTCAAGAATTTCGCCGCCCCGGGTTGCGTGCCACAGCGCGTGGGAAACATGCGGAACGATGGGCGCGAGAACCTGGAGCAATGCCGTGATCGCTTCACGCATAGCCGCAATGCGCTCGGGGTTATCCGCGTGATCGAATTTGTCGATTGAATTAACGAGTTCCATACATGCGGCAATTACCGTATTGAACTGAAACCTTTCATAGTCACGATTCGCGCGCTTGAGCATTGCGTGAGTAAACGTACGCACCTCGCGAGCGGCATCGTCCTTCACCGTTGTCACATCAAGCGTGTCACTACCCGCGAGCACACTCTGATTGCGCTGGACGAGCGCCCAGATTCGACGCAGAAACCGATTGGCCCCGGCAACGGCATCATCATTCCATTCAAGGGACTGTTCCGGCGGCGAGGCAAACATCACAAACAGGCGCACGGTGTCGGCGCCGAACTTGTCGACCAGAGCCTGCGGATCAACCGTGTTGCCCTTTGACTTGGACATCTTGGCCCCGTCTTTGAGAACCATGCCCTGACAGAGCAAATTCGTGAAAGGCTCGTTGGCCTCCACCAGACCTTCATCACGCATTGTCTTCTGGAAAAATCGCGCGTAGAGCAAATGCAGCACCGCATGTTCAATGCCGCCAATGTACTGGTCCACCGGCATCCAGTAGTTGGCTCGCTCGTCGAGCATGCCGTCGTCATACCCCGGCGTCGCGAATCGCGCGAAGTACCAGGACGATTCGAAAAAGGTGTCAAAGGTATCGGTTTCCCGTGTCGCGGCCTTGCCGCACGCAGGACAGTCGCACTCCATGAAAGACTGCAGCGACTTGAGCGGTGAACCGTCCCCGGTGAACTCAATGTCCTCGGGCAACAGCACCGGAAGATCGGCTTCGGGTACTGGCACAGCGCCACAGTCGTCACAGTAGATGACGGGAATCGGACAGCCCCAGTAGCGCTGTCGTGACACACCCCAGTCGCGAAGGCGATAGTTGGTCTGTTTCTCACCGGTGCCTTCAGCTTCCATGCGACTTGCTATGGCATCAAACGCATCGGCCGAAGCCATGCCGTCGAACTCGCCGGAGTTGATCAGGTAACCATACTCAACCGAAGCACCTTCGGACACGTCAACGGTGTTTTCGCCCTCAGGCGCAATGACCGGAACGATGTCCAGTCCAAACTTGTTGGCAAATTCCCAGTCGCGGTGATCATGGGCGGGCACGGCCATGACGGCGCCGGTGCCATATCCCATCAACACAAAGTTGGCGACCCAGATCGGAATCTTCTTGCCCGTCAACGGGTGAATAGCCGACAGCCCAAGCGGCATACCCTTTTTTTCCATCGTTTCCACGGCGGCTTCGGAGACGGCATTCTTTTTTGCCTCTTCAATGAAAGCGGCAATCTCGGGATTGTTTTCGCCAGCCTGACGCGCAAGCGGATGCTCGGCCGCGACAGCCATATAGGTCACGCCATAAATCGTATCCGGACGGGTCGTGTAAATCGGCATGTCATCGCCGGTCTCGGCGACCTTGAAGACTGCGTGCACACCTTTGGACTTGCCGATCCAGTTGCGCTGCATCGTGCGCACGTGATCCGGCCAGCCTTCAAGCTTCTCGGTTTCTTCAAGAAGCTCTTCGGCGTAGTCGGTGATTTTCAAAAACCATTGAGGAATTTCGCGTCGTTCGACAAGGGCACCCGAACGCCAGCCGCGGCCATCGATGACCTGCTCGTTCGCGAGCACCGTCTGATCGACAGGGTCCCAGTTCACTACCGCCTGCTGGCGATAGGCAACACCCTTTTCCATCAGCTTCGTGAAGAACCATTGTTCCCATCGGTAGTACTCCGGCTTGCAGGTCGCAAGTTCCCGGCTCCAGTCATAGCCATAACCCATGCGCTTGAACTGGGTCTTCATGTACTCGATGTTTTCGTACGTCCATTTGGCGGGAGCAACCTTGTTCTGTACGGCCGCGTTTTCGGCCGGCAGACCAAATGCGTCCCAGCCCATCGGCTGCAGGACGTTGAATCCCTTCATCCGCTTGTAGCGGGTCACCACGTCGCCGATGGTGTAGTTCCGGACATGCCCCATATGCAGCTGTCCGCTGGGATACGGAAACATGCTCAGGCAGTAGTACTTGGGCCGGTCGGGATCTTCGACCACGTTAAAACTGTGGCTTTTCTCCCAGAAATCCTGGGCGTCGTGCTCGACGGGCTCGAAATCGTAGGTATCAGCAATCATGGCGCTATTGTAACGGCAGGACGTTGTCATGGCGACGCGCGAATTCCTTCAAATTGACGGCTGGGCGTCTAGACTGAAATCAGATGACAGCGCGCCCCGGCGCCTAGAGGAAATCATGCTCAAGCTCACACTGATGAGTGCCACAATCGCCGCACTGGTTGCCGTGTCCCCAGGGGTATCGGCCCAAAAGTTGTACAAAGTGATCGACGACAAAGGCAAAGTGTCCTATCAGGACAAGCCACCCGTCGAAGAAGCGGCTGGCGAAGTCGTCGAAAAGCACATCGACCGCAACGTCATGAAGCTTCGCGAGAATGCACCCAAAGATGGCGAGGTCACCTTCGAGGACGTAGAAGAGCCTGATCCTTACACCTATAAGGAAGAAGAGCATCAAGGCGGCGCTATTGAGCGTGCAGAAGGCGAACTGGATATCGACAACCAGGATCACCGTGGCATGGCCGAGGTCCCCGCACAATACCGAGAATCGGTGCGTCAGGAACGCGAACTTTCTGCCCAGCCATATGACGACAACCCGGCTGTAGCCAGACCGAAGAAGTCTGTGAAGCGAAAGAAGAAGAAAACCCTTTCCGCTGACGAACTCAACGACATCGCCCGTAACGCCGGAAACTGATTCGGCGTAAAGCGGCGCTACCGGTTCACGGCTGCTGAGCCCAGTCTATTGGGCTCATGCTTATCGATTTGAGTCTTCGATAGACTCCTGCAGTCCACCACGAGTATTCGACTGCACGCGTGGGCGACTAAAACCAGAATCGTTGTTGCGCGAGAAAGGTCTGAAAATTCGCGTCAGCGGATTGTTATTCGCAAGCGGTCTGGCGACCGTAAACCCGGCACACGGTGCCGCCTGAACGGGTTCTGTGCCCGCCACAAACGGCAGCTGTCGCACGCCCGCGCAATTGTGATCGGCAAGCAGGCCAGTTGCTGGATCCACAGCAAGCAGGCGAACGTTGGCGGGCGGCTGTGCGTCGCGCACACCAGCGCCAAGATTGCCCACTACATCAGCCCATATTCGAAGCGCACCGCTCGCGCCAGTCAGTCCCGTTGACTCATTGTCGTCACGTCCAACCCAGACCACGACAACATTCTCTTTGGAGTAACCGGCGAACCAGCTATCGCGAAAATCATCGGTGGTACCGGTCTTGCCGGCGAGTCCAAGAGCTGGGGAGAATCGCGCACCCAGACTGCTTCCGGTTCCGGAAAGAAGTACCTCACGAAGGGCGTGATCCAGAAGATACATCGAACTGCTGCTTGCGATTTGTTCCACAGCAAGCCGGTTGCGATTGAGTGTCTTGCCCGACCTGTCACGTACTCCGCGCAATGCGCGAAGCGGCACCTTGAATCCCGAGTTGCCTATTGTCTGATACATCTGCGCGACTTCCATTGGCGTCGCGTCGACGGCTCCCAACAGTATTGACGGATAGGCGGGAATGTCGCGCGTCA
>CALHMG010000082.1 GCA_938034705.1 uncultured Gammaproteobacteria bacterium | reverse complement strand
AATGACGGTAAACCCGGTGAGAAATCAATCTCGGTAGCCTGTATGCACTGCACCGATGCGCCATGCGCCGCGGTTTGCCCGGTCGACTGTTTTTACACCAGTGACGAAGGCATTGTGCTGCACGACAAAGACCTCTGTATCGGCTGTGGATACTGCTTTTACGCCTGTCCGTTTGGCGCGCCACAATATCCCGAGAAAGAAGCTTTTGGTGTGCGCGGCAAGATGGACAAGTGCACCTTCTGTGCAGGCGGTCCAGATGACGACAGTTCTGACGCCGAGTTTGAGAAGTACGGTCGAAACAGAATTGCCGAAGGCAAGCTGCCTCTTTGCGCAGAAATGTGTTCTACCAAAGCGCTTCTCGCCGGTGACGGTGACATGGTTGCCGACATCTATCGTACCCGCGTGTTGAAGCGCGGCGGACGACCCCAGACCTGGGGTTGGGATGCGGCGTACCAGAAGAAGGCTTGATCGATCGGTCCGGCATGGGGCGTTTGCAATCGCTCCATGCCGGGTTTGACCGACCGGGTCATCCGACTACCGTCACCCATCACGACAACCGAACGAGGTGCTTGAAGAGATGAGTACAAAACCTACTAAGAGAAGCGCAGCAAAGTGTGCTCTGCATCGGGCCGGGCTGACAGGCGCTCTGGTTGCCCTGAGTCTCGGCCTTTCGGGTTGCTGGGAGGAGGTCACCGAGCACACGCCAGGCGTTTACGCCGGCAAGGCTGATCCGCTGACGTCGAGCGACGATGCGGCGGCGCAACGAACCGAAACTCTCGCGAAGCGATTTCAGCTGGTACAAACCGATCGATGAGCATCTATATGCGATATCTGTCGCATAGTCTTTGCTCTCGACAATATTCGCGTCCGGTTAAATTTGCAGATCGTGCGGCGAGTTCGAAAAAGAATAACGAGGAGGAGATCATGGCTCTTGTAGCAAAAGCGGAAGCCCGAACAGCGGCGCGTAAAGAACGTACGCCGCAGGAACGTCGGCGATTCCGTATCCGATCGATGATCTGGAGTTTCGTGGCAATTCTGGCGTTAGCCGTGATCCTGCCGACGTCCACCACGGTCCTGATGTCGACGGTTGACACCGCCCAGGCCCAGATTGACGACGGCCAGAACCAGAGATCAAATTTCTGGCGCGCGGTACGTCAGGGAAATGAAGGTTACAGCTCCATTAAAGGTGCCGAGGCGGGCACGTTGATCAACAACGGCGGGCAAAACTGGCGCCAGATGCGAAACAAGCGGCTCGGCATTGTCGGTGGATGGATGCTGCTTGGCATGTTGTGCCTGCTGCTGTTTTTCTATGTTCTCAAAGGACGCATTCCGATCGCGCATGATCGCAGCGGGCGACGGGTACCGCGGTGGAATATCGGTGAACGTGTGCTTCACTGGTTTACGGCGATTCTGTTTGTCATTCTGGCCATTACCGGTCTGAGCATGCTGTTTGGTCGTGCCGTCCTGATTCCGGTTCTTGGCGCCGAAGCCTTTGCCGCCTGGGCCGGTTTTGCGATTAATGCGCACAACGTGCTGGGGCCTTTCTTCACGGTGGGCGTGGTGTTCATGTTCCTGTTCTGGGTCAAGAACAACATTCCCAACGCGGTGGATTTTGAATGGTTCGCCCGCGGGGGCGGCATCATCGGTGATGCACATCCAAGTGCGGGTAAGGCGAACGCTGGTGAGAAAGTCTGGTTCTGGCTCGTCATGATCCTCGGGCTTGGCTTTGTGTGCTGGAGCGGCTTTGTGCTTATCGGCTGGCTGGAAAGCATCATCCCGACGACACGCGCGACGATGCAGACCTATCAGCTGGTCCATGCCTGGGCCGCGATCGTGTGGATCTGTGTATTCTTCGGCCACGCCTACATCGGCACCATAGGAACCGAGGGTGCGCTGGAAGGGATGACCACGGGCTCCGTGAGCTCAGAGTGGGCTCGCCAACATCACGATATCTGGTACGAGCAGGTCAAGGACAAGGAGTACGTTGACACCGATTACGTTCGCGTACAGCGCGGTCAGACCGCAAACTGACGATAACGCACCAGTCACCATTTATTTGTTATTTTCAGGCCCCCGGTCGACAACGACCGGGGGCTTTTTTCTGACATTGTGATTGAATAGCGATATGGACCGATTCCCCGAAGAAATCAGACAGGGCATGAGCGCGAACGGCGCGATGGCGACGTGCGTACCCGTTCAGCTGGATGCGCAAGGGGACGCGCAAGGAGACGCATCGTGGGAAGCCGCGGTGTTTTTTCTTGTCGGCGGCGCCGAGAGCAAGGAGGATCGCCGGGTTCTGCGCAAGGCGGAGAAGGCGCTTACCATCTGGGTCGAGGCCGACCTGATCGAGCACGCTGCCGCCGCGGTGGTTGTCATTCGACTCGAGGTGCACACCAGGCCGGACGATCCGCTTGCTGCAGAGATCTTGCTGACACCGGGCTCAGCCACCAGTCAGTTTAAAACCTGCAAGCTTTTGACCGAGCAGCCACGAGTCATGTGTTTCTTTGCTGACGAGGCGGGCTGGGTGATTCAGACGCAGCAGATCACGCTGCTGCCCGAGCACAGAAAGGTGTTCGGCGAAATCCTCGACGACGCGACGGCGCACGATGCACTCATCAGAATGACGGCTCGCTATGACGCCATGGCTGCGCTAAGCGAAATTGTGTCTCACTACGAGATCCGGGAAGGAACCGATCGATCTGAATACGCTTCCAACGCCCCGGAAAATTCTCCGTCCAGCCGCGAAAACTGACCGGTGCCTGAAGGTTTCAAGATGCCGGAGTTAGCGGCAAGGCTCTCGACGCTGGTTTTGCTGCCATTGGTTGTCGTTGCGTCGGTTGCGATGGCACAGGGTACGAGCGACCACGATAACGAGTGGCTGAAGGCACTGCGTGCTCATGACATCAAGGCAACAGGCGGTCTCGTGAACAAGGTCAGCAACGTCGATCTTGCGCCCGCCGATGGTCGCACCGCGCTGAT
>CALHMG010000081.1 GCA_938034705.1 uncultured Gammaproteobacteria bacterium | reverse complement strand
GCAGCATCGTCACGATCAACCTGATGGCGAAGCAGGTGAGCGAAGCCCAACAGGCCGTAACCGACCCCATCACGAATGTTGGTGAGTCGCTTGGTGATGTTGGTGGAACGATCGGCGACATCGTCACACTCGACCTTGGCGAAACCGTGAAAGTCCACCACGAATCGATAGTGGAGGCGATGACCAGGGAGACCGAGTTTGTTGGGTCTCGTGTTGAAGTGTCGGCGGTGCAGGAGTACAGCCGGGACGGCGTGTTCAGCCAGACGCAACGCTACAACGCGTCAGGCTACGCGGAGGCTTCTATCACGTTTGATGGGGCAACAATCCAGCATGACAGCCAATCTGTCACGATCAATCTGCCGCGGCCGAAGCTGCACGCGGCCGTGTTGGAGACGGAGCAGTCTGGCGGCATCGACGACAAACCATCCAACGTGTGCAAGGCGACCCGTGTGTTGGGTGGCTGCGACAAGGTGGATGAGCAGACGATCCGGGTGGATGGCGAGCAGCAGATCCGTGAGGAAGCCTGCCAGCTCGAAGACCTGTATCGGGAGACGGCGGAGTCGGCAGTCGAAATGGTCGAGCGGTTGGCGTATTCGCCGGATGTGCCGGTCACAGTTCTCGTTGACGGTCAGCCGGTCGATGAACAGTCGGATTGGCTGCGGGGGGTGTGCTCATGACACGTGTTCAGAGCCGCGCCTATTGGGTGGCTGTCGGCTTGACTCTCATCTGGTGGTGCCTGTTCCTGGCGTCCCTCATCGGCAAAGCGGACCATGTTGCCCGCGACGGCGACACGCCGGCAGCCGAGATGTTGCAACCGGCAGAGGGCGACAGGTCGGGCACGTTCGGTCGGGCCGACGAAGAAGTCACCATCATTCAGGCGACCCCGAGGGAGCCCGGAGCGCCACCTCTGTCGCCTGAGGTTTCGTCCGACCCCAACTACAAGTCGGACGCCATCTTTGACGGCGACATCTTCACCCCAACCGAGGTCACTGGTAGCCCGCAAACGCTGACACTCAACGGGCCCGGTCCGCACCACATCAAAGCGGGTCTCTACACGGCGTCAATCGACGCAGTCGACGGGCTCACCATCAACTGTGATCAGGGTGCCGTTTTCCACGGTCAAGACTCGCTGCCTTACTTTGTGCAGGGGTCTGCGAACAATGTCACCATCGACGGCTGCGAGGTTCGCAACTATGCGAGCCCCAGCCAGAACGGGGCGATCAACGCGAAGGACCCGAACGGCTCCGAGACAGGCGGACTGCAAGACCAGTTCCAAGGCAAAGACTGGACAGTCACCAACAGCTTCGTTCACTCCAACGCCGGGGTGGGTGTGCTGCTGTCGTCTGGCGGCACGCTGGCCCGCTCGAGGATCTTCGACAACGGTGAGCTCGGCTGCACGTCTCACGGCGGCACCAACATTCGCATCATCGGAAACAAGTTCCGCGGCAACGGCCATGCGAACGCTGGTGATCTTGGTCGCCAGGTGTGGGAGTCGGGCGGCTGCAAACTCAAATACTTCGGCGGCACCGTTCACGGCAACAGTTTCATCGACACAGTCGGCACCTCGATTTGGTGTGACATCGACTGCGACGGAGTGTGGATCACCGGCAACGACATTTCCGGCGCAACCAACAGTTGCATCTTCTACGAGATTTCGGACAACGCTGTCATCAACAACAACCGCTGCACCGGAGCTGGAGCCCTCAACCGTGGCTGGTTTTGGGAAGCGGGTATCCAGATTGCCGGCTCTGCGAACGTGAAGGTGACCAACAATACGGTGTCTGATTCGTTCAACGGGATCACTGTGATTAGTCAGGACCGCACCGACCCGAACACGGGGCAGCGCAGGTTTGATTGGCACACCGAAAACGTATCTGTATCTGGCAACACGATTTCTGGTTGCCAGTTCTCTGGGGTCGCGTGGGGCACCACTGACGACCCGTCGTTTACCGACCCGGACGTGTTCAACCGCGTCTTCTGGGCAAACAACAAAGTTGAGAACTGTATGGAGGTTCTTTCATGACTGAACATTTGAACCCTTGGGGGCCGTCCCCCGAAATTGAACCCGTCGATCTTGAGGAGACGTGGGAACTACCTGACGATGTGCCGGTGTGGCGTGGCGCGTTGTGGGCTGTCGTCTTTATATCAGCGGTCGCGGCGATCATTTGGCTGATGGGTTCGCTGTTGGCTGGTCGTGCGGATGCTGCGCCGCCTGTCTGGTGGGATGACCCGGACGCGGTGACGGGTCCTGATTGTGACGCCGCGTTGGCGAATGGTGAGGGGCGTTATCGGATCACGAAACGCGACACGCTACGCCAAGTGTTTGACGGGGTGTCGCCCGGCTTCAATGAGTCGTGGTCGTGGTTCCTGTCACTCAACGCACATATTGATGATCCGGATTTGATCGAGCCGGGTTTGTGTGTGTGGACGACACCGCCGACTGACGCAGTGTTGACCGCGATCAACAACGGGGCGCTTGCTGGCTACAGCAAAGCGACAGTCGAGGGTCTCAACAAAGTGATTGAGGAAACGCAGGCGTTGGAGGCTGGCGGCATCGACCCGTCCGGCGAATGCGACGCACCGCTCGAGGGTGTGTCAGAGCTGTCCCGTTTCCAACTGTCGGAGCGGGTGCAGGAGTCGTCGAACAACTACGAGGCGATCGGACCGTGGACGAAGTACGGCCACGCAACCGGCGCCTATCAGTATCTGGATTCAACGTGGCGCTTCTATGCGAAGACCTATCAGCATGCGGTTCCGGAAGCGGTGAAGTATGACCGTGCTGTTGATGCACCCGATCGCATTCAGGATCGTGTGACGTGCTTCGCTTATGCCGGGTTGCGGGACAAGTGGGACGGCTCCTGGTATCTGGTTTCTACCGAATGGCACTCGGGGCCGGGTGGCGCTGCGAAGGCGGCTCGCACCGGCAAGGCGACTGCTTATGATCCATACGCCAAGATTTCAACTGACGACTATGCCGGTCAGGTGTTGAGTCGGGCGGGTCTGTCGTGACCAGCTACCGGATGGGTGTCGAGTTGTCCGCGGAGGACGCCGAGACGATGGTTGCCGCGTCGGTTGAGTTGCGGGCGTCAAGCCAACTCGTGATGACAGAAAGCTTGCGGTTTCTCGGCTACCTGTTGACAGAGATCGGTAAGGGTCGACGCGTGTTCACCGGCACCCCTGACGGTGAAGAGTTGCGGGAAGTGGTGGTGCCTTTGGATCGATGATGTTTGTGTGCATGAGACGGCCCCCGATCTCTTCCTGGTCGGGGGCCGTTGCGTGTTGATTGCCCCCTGAACCTGCTGGACGATGGCAAGAGGGGGTTTTGTTTTTCTCACGATGCGTGGTATACAGGTTTGCATGAGCGCGTTATCGGAGCAGATCAGGACTGCTAGAACGGAAGCCGGTATGACGCAGGCAGAGCTGGGGGAAATGATCGGTGTTTCCGCTCAAACTGTCTGGCGTTGGGAGGATGGCCGTAACGTCCCGGATTTCTTGACGGGGGTGCGTTTGGCTCTGGCTTGCGGCGTGTCTCCGGAAACACTTGCCAAACGCTCTACAGGTCTGTATAGTCGTATTTGAAAGGCCAGCCCCCGCATCACCGAGAGCTGGCCAAACCAACAGGACTTAGGAGGTCCCAATGGCAACAGCAACCCTAACCGAACAACACAGAATCCAAGTCGACGACATCGACGGCACAACCGTCACCTACGTCGTCACCAACTGCCCCGACTATGGGCATGCAGCCAGCCACGGCACTTTGATTGTCGACATCGCTGAGGTAATCGAGGACGAATGCCCGGCCTGCTTCCAGCCGCTCGATGTGCCTGTCGCCGAGCTGGAGTGGGACGACGGCTACCCGCAGCTCACTTGCGGCGTCATCGGTACCGAAAGCCTTGTGGAGGTGCAGTCATGAGCATCGCACAGAAACTGATCGACGCCGCCTACAGCCAGCCGCTGCATGACATCGAACCAGACGAACTGCGCCGGGTCATCGACACCAACATGGAAGTGCGCTGCGCCCGAGAGATCGCCAACCAGATGGAACGGTGGGAAGAGGACGCCCGCCAGTTCACCCCATCCAAGATTCTCTCCTTGG
>CALHMG010000080.1 GCA_938034705.1 uncultured Gammaproteobacteria bacterium | reverse complement strand
TGGATTCGACGGCGTCGAGCTGCACGGGGCGCACGGGTACCTGATAACGCAATTTCTCAGCCCATGGTCCAACACGCGTGACGATGACTGGGGCGGAACGCTGGAAAAGCGATGCAGATTCTGTCTGGAAATTGCCACGCGTATCCGTGAGCGTTGCGGCAAGGATTTCATACTGGGCCTGAAGCTGCCGGCCGACGAGGGCGTCGATGGCGGTATCGACGTCGACCAGGCTGGCGCAATCACCCGCTACCTGAAGTCCCGGGTTGAGTTTGACTATTTTGAGTACAGCCAGGGCAATTTCAGTCGGTCGCTCGAAAACCACGTACCCGATATGCACTTCGAGCCCGGGCACTTCATTCAGATGCACAAGACGCTACGTGCCTCTGCGGGAAACACGCCGGTGATGGCGGTTGGTCGAATCGGTACGGGCGACCTCGCCGAGAAGGTCGTCAGCGAAGGATTCGCCGACCTTGTCGGAATGTCGAGAGCGTTGATTGCGGATGCGGACCTGCCAGACAAACTACAGTCCGGCCGCCCGCAAGATGTCAGGCCCTGTCTGTACGACAACTACAGCTGGGGCGTTATCCACATGGGCAAGCCGATGCACGAAGCCCACAACCCTCAACTGGCAACCCGAGGAGAAGCGGGCTGGAAACCCCAGCCGGCAGAATCACCTCGCACGGTTGTGGTGGCGGGTAGCGGCCCGGCCGCTCTTGAAGCCGCGTGGCTTGCGGCGGCGCGCGGACATGACGTGACCTTGTTCAGCGCCCGCGATCAGCTTGGCGGCAGCGTGCGGCTTGAGAGCGCTCTCCCCGGCCACCAGACCTTCGGCGAACTCGTGCGCTGGCAGGAACAACGGTGCCGCGAACACGGCGTTGAAATAAAAACCGGCGTTGCCGCTACCGCGGCTAACGTCAGTTCTCTGAATCCGGATGATGTTATCGTCGCGACGGGCGCCGCCATGCGTTCACCCGACGTGATTGAGACCGGACGGGATCGTGCAATTTCCGTGCGCGCGCTTGCCAAAAGACTTGCAGGCGGACAAATGGCGCCTGAGGGTCGAACCGCCGTTCTCTACGACCACGATCATTCCGCACCGGTTTATGCCGCGGCGCTCGCGCTGACTCAGACACATGACCGAGTCATGCTGGTCACCCCGCGAACCGAAATCTGTCAGACCGTGAATCACTGCAGCAAACTCGGCATCAATCGGCGTCTTTATGGCGCTGGGGTCGATATCCGAATAGCCACGGAACCCGTCGCCTGGGTCGAAGACCAGCTCACGCTGAAAAACGTCTTCAGCGGACACCTTGAGGATGCGTACAACGTCGATACGGTCGTCTACGCAACACCCCGACAGGCGAACGATCAACTCGTTACAGAGCTCGACGGGGTCGTTAACGGCGCCGTTCACGTCATTGGCGACAGTCTGTCACCCCGAAATCTGATGATTGCGATCCACGAAGCTCACGCGGTGGCAGCGGCGCTCTGAAGCTCGCGGTCGCACGCGCGCGAACAACGAGACCCAGGCTCATCGCCTAGCGCGGTGAGTCGCCCAGCACAGTACAACGCCGGATAACGCGACGCGCGTTCGCGGTGTCGTAAGGAGTCGCCATGTGGAGCACCGAACGATTGTCCCAGACCACCAGCTCACGATCCGACCACCTGTGGCGGTAGATCAGGTCTTCGTGGATGATCCGCCGATTGAGATCATCTATGTACGCCCGGCCGTCTTCATAGGGCATCCCCTGTATCGACTCTGCGTGGTCACCTAAAAAGACACTCACGCGGCTGGTCTCGGGATGAGTGCGCATGATTGGGTGCGCTACAGGGGGTACAGCGGCGCGCTGCTCATCGGTCATCGGCTCTTCGCCGTGACGCCGATTGCGGGAAAAATCGAGATTGTGAATCGCTTTTAAAGATGTCAGCTCGGTTCTGGTCGCATCGTCCAGACGATCCCACGCCCCGTGCATGTCGGCGAAGTGCGTCTCGCCGCCCTGGGTCGGCACCTCGACGGCGTACATGAAGGTCGCCAGTCCGGTACGTTTCATCCACGATCCGTCCGTATGCCACGCGAGAGTGCCCTTGTCGGGGTGTTTGCCACTCGGATTTCCGGATTCGTCCAGATTGGTCAGCGTGTACAGCTCAGGATAGCCACTTGCGTGGTATTGATTCATGACATGAATCTGCACTTCACCAAATTTTTTCGCAAATTCAACCTGGTGTCTGGGCTCGACTTCCCGGGTCGAACGAAACACCAGCACCTGATGCTGCAGGAACGCCGCGTAGACCGCGTCGAACGCATCGTCCGACACGCCGTCAGCCAAATCGATATTGACGATTTCGGCGCCCAGATTTTCGCTAAGTTTTCGGGTTTCGACGCTGAACATGGCTTATGAACTCGCTCTCAGTCGCGCTTGGATTTTCCGTGGGCGGCCGCGATATCCACACCGCCAATATTCTCGTAAACCTTGGCCAGCGCAATGCCGTCCTCGCGTCCGAATCCCGATGAGGCTGTCGCGACAAACTGCTGCAAAGCGAGAGACGTCATGGGCAGTGGAAACTCCACCGAGCGCGCTATGTCAGTCACGAACCCCAGGTCTTTGGTAAATATTTCGTTGATTCCGCGCGGCGCATAGTCCTTTTGGAAAATATGCGGGGCTCGACTTTTGAAGATCTCGGAGTTACCGGTTCCATGGGTAATCACGTCGTACACCATCTCCGGGTCCGCCCCGGCTTTGGTAGCGAACGCCAACGCTTCACACATGGCGGCGACATGACAACCGACCAGCATCTGATTGATCATTTTGACCGTGGACGCATCCCCTGCCGACGGACCGCAGTTATAGGTACGTCCACCCATGGCATCGAAAGCTGCCTGGGCTGCGTTCATGGATTTCTCGTTGCCTGACGCGATCACCGTCAGCGTGCCGGCATCAGCCCCGGCTTTGCCACCGGTCACCGGGGCGTCGACATAGCCATACCCCAGTTTGGCCAGCCGTGCCTCGTAGGCCCTCGCCGTATCGGGTGCCACCGTCGTGTTCATGACGACCGTAGCGCCGTCCGCTAACTGATCCAGCACACCGCCCGTTTCGCCGTCCCCAAAAAGGATTTCGTCAGCCTCAGAGTCGCGGAACACAACGACAAACAGCAGGTCCACCCCTGCCGCGGCTTCGCGAGCGCTCGGACACGCAACTACCCCTGCCTCAGCAAGACGAGCCATGGGTTCGGGGTTGATATCAAAGCCCGTTACAGAAAAGTCGCCTGCCGCGAGGTGACGGGCCATACCTTCGCCCATTGCCCCGAGTCCAATCACGCCTGCTTTGGTCACTGTCTGAAGTCCTGATAGATGTGGGTTTAGTCGATTGCGTAGACGCGTTGCGCGTTGTCGTGAAACATCTTTCGCTGATCCGTCTGTGAGAAGTCGCTGACAATCTCGGCAAATCCGTCAAAAATCGTTTTAAAGTTACCCGCGAGGCCGTCCACCGGGAAATTGCTCGCAAACATGCAGCGATCGACCCCAAACACATCGACGCAGGTTCGAACCACATGGTGATTGGTTTCGGCAGTCCAGGGGACACCGGGCTGGCCAATCCCTGAAATTTTCAGCACCGTGTTGTCGCATTCTGAAAACTGGCGTAACGCCTCTTCCCATCGCGACAGCGCCGACTCGCTGCGATCTGACGGCAGCCCTGCGTGATTGAGGATGATCTGAACGTTGGGGAAATCCTTCGCAAGTTCGGTGCCTTCGCCCAGGTGCCACCAGGGCGTCTGAAGATCAAATCGAAGACCGTTGTCTTCAAGGGCCGCGAAGCCCCGGCGCCAGTTTTCACAAGACATCGAACCCGGTGCGCCGGCGACCGCTTCTTCGGGCCGGGCGGCGGCCGTTGGCTTGTGGCGAACGCTGCGCACGAGCCCAAACTGCGCCTGGGACGCGATGACGTCGCTGGCGTCGTCTCGATCAAGCCAAGCCTGGGCGACAACCGCGTTGGGGAATCCGGTTCGCTCGTGTAGCGCCGTCACCCATCGGGTTTCCCCGATCGGATCTGTCGGATCCCACTCGGTCTCTACATAAACGGTTTTAACGATGTTCAGACCTGCTGCGTCTTCGAAATAGTCGTCTGGCAGGTAGTTTCGGCGGATGCTTGAGTAGTCCCCGTAGCGAAAGGGAATCATCGGTTCATCGCGCAACCAGGGATGGTAGTTGGCCTGTACATCCCAGAAGTGATGATGCGCATCGATAATTGGAAAAGACGACACGGCCCTATTCCCCGTCGGCTTTGTTGTCGCTGTCCGGGGCTTTCGACTCAGGCTTTGATTTCGATTTAAGGGGTCGTCCAAACGGATCAGACCTGCGTCTGGGGTCAGCCGGCGAAGTCACCGAATCGTCACCGTCCCACTGCCTGTCCATGATGCTGCTCATATGACTGAAGTCGACACTCTTGGCCCGCATCTCGCGACTCTTGGCGACGGCCCAGTCCTCGTCAACGGTGAGCGAACTGACAATAAAGAAGTGAATGGCGGCCGCAAAAAACCACACTGCCGGCAGCCAGAAATAAAACCATGAACCCGGCGCAACAAACCATCCACCCGGTTTGATAAAACAGATCGGCGCAAACGGCTTGTATACGAACAGAATGAACGCGAGAAACGCGCCAAACAGAGCCATATTGATCCACATGCGTCTTCGCAACTTTGCGCGAGGAATCGTAGCCCAGCGGTTCCAGGCGGCGTCCAGTCGATCAATAAAATTCATTGCCATCGTAATAAAGACCTTCAGCCGTCTGATTGACGAACGTCAGGTAAAGGGTCGTGCCGAGTAATGCGAATGATTCGCCAGCTGTAGAACAAAATCAGCGCGAAGATCACAGCAAGACCGATTCTGTCACCGACTCCGTGAGCGGGCATGAAACCGCCGAAAGCCAGTTTCAGCAAGCCCACCGCGGGCAGTGTCGCAACAACCCACGCTGCAGGTTCCACGCGCATCGCCCCGAGTATCAAAGCCGCGCAGGCAACAACAAAACAGTAGAACGCCACGGCAAAGGTGTCGCCGCTGCCAATCCGGCCGGCGAGATAAGCCAGAGACATGAACAGCGCCGCGACGCCAAGAATGATCGCGTACATGCGAACTTCGCTCACGACCTGTATCCGCGTGAGCTTGGGCACAGGCGTAAAGTAGGGTGTGGTTTCGGAATCCCAGACGTAACGGCTGAACATCCCGACCCAGTCGAGCTGGCCCGAAATCATCTTCTGCAGAAACCGACCGCGCTTTTCACGCATATCTCACCTACTCTCTTTTCTACCGCTCAATACCACTGTATCCGCCCAGAACTGTCGTCGACGAACCCAAGTGGGCCCGGGCTCGTGACTCAACCGTCGCAGGCTGATGCGCCGCATTCACAAACGATAAACGGCGCCCGAGAGACCCGGACGCCGCTTGCGGCAACTTGGCGTGCGCCGGGCGCTTGAAACTAACGGGCGTCCGGGTTGTCGGCGGTTGCAATCTTGCGAGCGTCATCTTCCTGATAGTCCTCAAGACGAATGCGCTCCTTGCCTTCGATTTTGTCGCCGGCGTCTTCAGGCCAGTCGATGGTCATCAAATCAAAACGCGTGTTCTTCATCTCGGTCGCAAACAGCACGATGACGGTCTGAAGCCACACGGCGATACCGGCCAGCATCGCGACAAAAATACCGACGGCCAGCACAGACTTGATAAACCACCGGTGTGGCAGGCCTACCTGTGAAGCTGATATCTCTCCAATCTCCCACGATGTATAGGCATATTCAACGGCAAACCAGAAAACACAAATCGTGAACGGCACCATGAAGAAGGTACAGCCCAGAAATTCAAGCCATGCCTTTTTGCGGAACGACAGGGTCTCGCGAACGAGATCAACACGAACGTGTGTGTTGTGGATATAGCCGTAGCCGAGCACCAGCGCAAACAATGCGGTATGAAAGTGCCACTCGAGTTCCTGCAGCATGGTGCTTTCAAAGATCCAGCCGAAGCCGGTCCCGCTGAACAGCGCAGCCATGTCGATCTGCCAGGCACCCGTCTTGCGCAATATCGCGTCGATACAGGTAAACACGATCAGCGGGAGGACACACCAGGAACCGGCGCGCCCGATAAAGTCGACAAACTTACGCAGACCTTCGCTGATTTTGTACAGCGTATGAAATTTGGTCCCTGCGTGTCGCTCGTCAATGTGCTTGATAAGCGCGGGATCCCCCGCAAATGGATCGTCTAGATGATGTTCTGGATTACTCATAACTGTTTACCGTGTTCTTTGTTCGTTCTGTTAAGTGCGTGGCGAAGTGGCCGGGACCGTCGTCATACCGACGGTCCGTGCACCCAGTGCATGAGTCCCAGCGCAATATCCGGAAATGCCATGACCAACACCAGGGCGATCAGCTGCAATATCACAAACGGAATGATGCCCTTGTAGATGCTCTGGATTTTCACTTCCTTGGGCGCAATGCCCTTCATGTAAAACAGAGCAAACCCGAACGGCGGCGTCAGGAACGACGTCTGCAGGTTGATGGCTATCAGGATGATGAACCAGAAACGGATGTCTTCCTTGAGCAGGTGGTCACCAAAATCGAGGCTGGCTACCAGTGGTGCAAAGACCGGTAGTACGATCAGCGTGATTTCGATCCAGTCGAGAAAGAATCCGAGGCAGAACACCAGGAACAGAATCAGGAACAGCAGACCCCAGGGGCCGAGTCCGGCCTCGAAGATCAGGTGTTCAACGATGTCGTCACCGCCGAGTGAACGATAGACGTAGGCAAAACAGGTCGCCGCCACAATGATGAAAAAGATCATCGCAATGGTTCGTGCGGCACTGTGACAAACACTCTTGAGCGTGGCAAAACTTAGACGCCCCTTGAAAAGCGCCAGCACAATCGAGCCACCCGCGCCGATCGCACCCGCCTCACTGGGGGTTGCGAAACCGGTCAGAATCGAGCCTTTGATAAACGCGATCAGGGCAACCGGCCAGAAGAAACTGCGGAAAATCAGTTTGCCGAGTTCGCCTTTGGGTACATGCAGCATGTCTGCCGGCAACGGGGGCGCCAGGCTCGGCTTGATGGCCGAAATCGTCGCGACATACACAAGGTACATCGCCGCGAGACACAGACCTGGCGTCAGGGCGGCCATGAAGATATTGCCAACCGATACCGACATCAGGTCGGCCATGATGATCAGCATGATGCTTGGCGGAATAAGAATACCGAGGGTGCCCGACGCCGCGATCGTGCCCGTGGCCAACGCGTGGCTGTAGCCCTGTCGCATCATCGTCGGCAGTGCGAGTGCCGTCATCATCGTCACCGACGCGCCAATGATGCCCGTCATGGCAGCGAGAATCGTTCCCATGATGCATACCGCCAGCGCCAGCGCTCCGGGTACCCGCTTGAGCAGTACCTGAACACAGAACAGCAGGTCGTTGGCGACACCGCTGCGCTCCATCATGATGCCCATGAAGACAAAGCCCGGGATCGCGACCAGAACGAGGTTCTCGGCTGCACCGCCCCAGATACGTGGCAGGAAGTTGAAGAACTCGATGGGCGAGAACATGTCCAGCGCCCAACCCATGCCGCCATATAACAGCGCGAGTCCGCCGAGAATAAATCCAACCGGGTATCCCGAGAACAACAGACACGCGAGTGTCAGGAACATGGCAATCGGCAGATAGTCCTGTACGAAGTACAGCAGATCTTCCCTGCCTTCCGGCGACATCCCGCTGATGACGAAAAAGATGACGGCGGCGATCACAATCAATCCGATCAGGATCATCCATCCGCGGCTTAAGCCCGATTTGGCTGCGGTATCCACTGCCATGGTTGTACTACCTCTGTGGTTGGTTGGCGCTGATCTACTGCCTGCGCTCTGAAGTTAGTGATTGATTCATCTGGTTCGTGGCGACCCAGAAACTGGTCCAAATATTTATCGCGTCTAAATCGCGCTGCCGTTTAACCCGACGCGCTTGTCAATCATCACTGTATGTACTCAATACGTATTCGATCCGTACTCAAACCGTATTCAATCCGTATTCAATCCGTACTCTAACGATGGTGGACAAACGCCCTTGAGTCGGTGCCCAAGGCTTTGAAACTGAGCGCTCGGTGTGTGAACACACCGAGCGCAGAGTCTTGATCGCGCAAGCGTGACTTAGTTGAGGTAAGTCGGCTTGAGGCTCTGGGCTTCACCCCAGATGCGATACGTATCACGCCATGCGAAGTAGCTCTCGGCTACTTTCTTGAACAGCGGATCCTTTGCTGATTCCTCAGCAACAACTTCACGCCAGCCTTTCTCGAAAACGGCCAGTGCTTCGTCGCTCCAGCGCTGGTTAACAACGCCGTGATCTTTCACGTTCTTCTGCATAGCAGCCGGGTTCTTGGCTTCTGTGTCTGAGTACGTGTAGGTGATCTGAGCCAGAGCAGCCTGCTCAAGGATCGCTTTGTGCTGATCGTTCAGCTTGTCGTGTGCTTCCTTGTTCATGAGGATCTCGGAACAGGAAACCTGCTGGTGCCAGCCTGGGAAGTAGTTG
>CALHMG010000079.1 GCA_938034705.1 uncultured Gammaproteobacteria bacterium | reverse complement strand
GCCGGAGATCCGGGTCAACGCCCATGTGAGTTGGGAGAATTCGTCTACGCGAACGAGATTGATACCGGCGTTCTCCAGCTGCTGCCACGCCTGTACACGCCCACTGCCGGCGAAATGTGCGACGACCGGTGTTGCCGCGATCGATTCCCGGGCCGCCACCAGGCCCTCGGCAATGCTGCCGAGTGTTGTAAATCCGCCGGATCTCGCGTTAACAACGAGCGCTGGTGATCCGGGGTTCGCCTGCAGCGCCCGGTTAACCGCATCCGCCACGGTTTCAATCGACGCACCGGGCGGTAGATCAAGAAAGTTACCAGGTTTGAATCCGTTATCGACCAGATAGTCGTTGCTCGCCAGGGCGAGGCCTGCACCCGTTGCAAGGGATGCAATCGTGCCGTCGAGTCTTTCGAAGTTGTAGCCGGATTCTGTCCGGGTCGTGCGCTCTTTGTCGCCTGGCACATCGATGTCGGCGACCCAGGCCTGACGATGCAGGGCGTTATCGTCGATGGAAATTTTGCAATCCAGGCACACAAAAGAACCGTCCTCGAAAATTCCAAGAGGATTAATTTCAACAAGCGTTGCGTCGTAAGCAGACAGCAGGTGGAGCATGCCGTTGACGATTTTGTGAAACTCGGGGCGCGCTTCATCTGCGATAGCGAGCTCACGGGTCAGCGAAGCGAGTTGATCCGGATCAAGGTCGGCACCCAGTTCCACGGGTGTTTTAACGATGCTGCTGTCGACCAGCATGCTGGCGAGCTCGATTTCCCGTACCACCGATCCACCCACGGTCGATGCAACAACGCTGATGTTGGCATCGGCCGGGTTGATCAACGCGGCCAGATACAGTTCGCGCACCGGTGAGCAGCCCGCTTCGATCAGGATTTCGGTGACTAGCTCGCCGGCGGCCGTGGTCTGCGGTGTCTTAAGCCGCTGACCCATCATGCTTTCGGCAATGGCGTGTGCCCCGGCGGTGTTGTCGGCGCGCACGATGCCGCCATGATCTGCTCGTTCCCCAGCGCGGATCTGCGCTTTCATCATCCAAAACGCTGCGTCGATACGCGCAATCGCGTCAAACGTCTCTTCAGGTCGCTGAATCACAACGCCTTTTGGAATTCGAAGTCCCTGTCGTGTCAGCAGCGATTTGGCCTGATATTCGAGAAGATTCATGGCACCGGCACACAGGGTTTCTCAGGGATTGATGATAATGGTATACCAGATACCGTATACCGACGATGCCTCTATCCATTACAACTATCAAGATTCACTAGTGAGGTCACCAATGATTTGCTCACCCTATAGCGTTGTTTGGTGACATCAGTCTGTTTGCCTGATGCGCAATTGGTTACGGTGTTTGTACGGGTTTGCTGTTTGTGCAGACCCAACCCCAGAGAAGAGGAGATTCCAATGACTATTAACAAGACTGTACTCGCCGCATCCGCGGCGGTGGCCTTGTCCGCTGCACTCGTAGCGGGTCCGGCTGCGGCATGGGAGCCGAAGAAACCTGTCGATTTCGTCATCATGGCCGGTAAGGGCGGTGGTGCCGACAAGATGGCACGCCTCCTGCAAAGTGTGATCGACAAGTACGACCTGTCGTCAAAGCCATTTGTGCCTGTTAACAAGCCCGGCGGTTCCGGCGCCGAAGCACTGGTGCACCTGAACAAGACGAAGGGTCTGGCCAAAGACCACACCATCATGGTGACGCTGAACAGCTTTTACACAACGCCGATGCGTCAGCCCAATCTGAAGGTTGATCCGCTGACCTTTACGCCAATTGCACGTATGGCTGAAGACACTTTCTGTCTGTGGGTACACAAGGATTCTGGTGTAAAGACCGTGGACGAGTACGTCGCGGCGGTTAAGGCGAAAGGCGACGGTGGCTGGCTCATGGGCGGCACCGGCAAGGCGTCAGAAGATAACCTGCTGACCAACTTCCTCAACCGCACCTACGATCTGAAGATCAAGTACATCCCGTTTAAAGGCGGCGGTGGCGTAGCCAAGGCACTGGCCGGCGGCAACGTGCACTCAAGCGTGAACAACCCGTCTGAAGCACTTGGTTTTTATGAAGCCGGTACCGTTCTTCCGATTGCCTGCTTTACACCTGAGCGCATTGGACTGTTCCCCGACGCACCTACTTTCAAAGAGCTCGGCAACGACTACAGCTACTTCATGCAGCGCAGCGTTGTTGGCGCACCTGGCATGAGTGCTGAAGCAGCCAAGTGGTATCAGAATCTCTTCCAGACTGTGTTCACGTCTGACGAGTGGATTGACTACCGCAAGAAGAAAGCGCTTCAGGGCGAGTATCTGACAGGCAAGGGTCTGCAGGAGTACTGGAAAGTCGAGAACGACCGTCACATGAAAATGCTGAAGGAAATCGGCGAGATCTGATCGATCAGATCCCGCTGTAACCGGACCCTGTCGTTGTTATTCAGGGTCCGGTATTTTTTTAAACTGGCAAGACTGTATTAGACCGACCGGATCGTCCTGATCATGAGCACACGTACCGCTGAACTACTGATGGCCGTCATCATGGCCCTCGCCTCCATCGCTCTGATGTACAAGAGCAGTGAACTTCCAATTGGCTGGATAGCCGAAGAGGGACCCGGCGGCGGCGCTTTTCCCTTCTGGTTATCCGCCGTCATGCTGGTGTGCTGCCTGTGGACGCTGTTTAACTGGTTCAAACGCGCGACGCCGCAGTCGCGCAGTGATGAGCCGTATTTTCCCGGCGACGCTTTTGTTCAGTTCCTCATCGGAGCCGGTTCGCTCGGCGTGATGATCGGCCTGATTCATTTTATTGGCGTTTACGGCGCCATCCCGTTTTTGATTATTTTTTATATGCGCTTTGTGGGTGACCACAGCTGGGGTTTGACCCTGCTGCTGGCTTTCGGCATGCCGATAATCATCCTGTTGTTTTTCGAGAAGATGCTGACTATCACTTTACCCAAGGGTATGACCGAACAGCTTTTCGTCGACTACGTCTACGACTGGATGTACACCGACTGGTTTGCGTGGCTCGGATCAGACGACTGATCGAGCTGCCCCGCAACTTACACACAATTACACCGGAGATGAGTCGCCATGACGCGCGACCTTCAGGAACTCATCTTCGGTCACGACAATGAATCCGGGTTTGATGAAAAACCCAAAAAGAACCCAAAGCTGAGCTCAACTCTATTGAGCCAGCGCTAGCGAGGAGACACCGAGAGTGGAAACACTGGGACATTTAATGGACGGCTTCGGTGTCGCTCTATCCTGGTTCAACTTTTTGATGGTCATCGTCGGCGTGACGCTCGGCTTGTTCATCGGTGCGATGCCCGGTCTCGGTTCCGTGAACGGTGTTGCCATTCTGTTGCCGATGATTGTCCAGGTGCCGGCGACATCCGGGATCATATTTCTGGGCGCGATTTACTATGGTGCGATGTACGGTGGCGCGATCAGTTCCATCATGCTCGGTATTCCAGGCGCATCTACGGCGGTCGCAACGACGTTTGACGGCCGGCCCATGGCCCGCAAAGGACTGGCTGACCAGGCGCTGGTCGCCGCGGCTTCAGCGTCGTTTGTTGGCGGCACCATTTCGGTAGTCCTCTTTACGATGTTTGCGCCGCCGCTAGCGGCGGTCGCGCTGAAGTTTGGCCCGCCCGAAGAATTTGCCCTGATGTTGCTCGCTTTCGCGACTTTCATCGGACTCGGCGGCGACGATATTCCCAAGACCTTTTTCTCGATCGCGATCGGCCTGGTGCTGTCGGCAGTGGGACTGGACATCGTCAGCGGCGAGCCGCGGCTGACGTTTTTCGATATTTCGGGGTTTCTGCACGGCGTCAATTTTCTGGTGCTGGCTATCGGCATCTACGGCATCGGCGAAATCCTCTGGACCCTTGAGACCAGCGGCGGCAAGGTTGAAATGTCCCAGGCTACGGTCAGCGTGAAGCGCATACTGGCGTCGCTGAAAAAGCTGATCGGCTCGATCTGGACGATGCTGATGGGGTCGTTTCTCGGATTCTTTGTCGGCATTCTGCCAGCGGCTGGCGCCACCCCGGGGTCATTGATGGCCTATGGTCTCGCCAAGAGTCTCGACAAAAATCCGGAGACGTTTGGTGAGGGCAATATCAAGGGTGTTGCCGCGCCGGAGGCTGCAAATAACGCGGCGAGCACCGGATCGATGCTGCCCATGCTGACACTCGGTATCCCCGGATCGCCGACAACCGCGATCCTTCTTGGCGGCATGGTTATCTGGGGCCTGGAACCCGGGCCGCGGCTGTTCGAAACCGAGCCGCAGTTTGTGTGGGGTTTGATCGCCAGCCTGTATATCGCGAATTTCTTTTCGCTCGTGGTGAATATCGCGTTCATCCCGGCCTTCATCTCGGTACTGAAGACGCCGTTCACTATTCTTGCACCGATCATTTTTATTCTGTGTGTTGTCGGCGGCTATGCGCCCACCCAGGACATGCATGATGTGTGGTTAATGTTTCTGTTTGGTGTCGTGGGATATCTGATGCGCAAGCTCGACTACCCGATGGCGCCGGCAGTGCTGGCGATTGTGCTTGGTCCGCTTGCGGAAACATCGATGCGTCAATCGCTGCTGATGTCGAGTGGCTCACCCGCGATTTTCTTTAACCGGCCAATTGCAGCAGCGATCACCGTCATCGCGATCATCCTGCTCGCTCTGCCTCTGATCAAGTTCTTCAAAAACAAGAGAACTTCGTAGTCGACGTCGATCATGTCAAGAATCGAACTAACGCCAATCATCGAACCGGTGGCTCTTAAAGAGCGTGTCTACGACTCGCTCAAGCTGGCCATCACCGAGATGGATATCTATTCGTCGGATGAGGAGATTCGTCTTGACGAGCGCAAGCTGTCAGACGATCTGGGCGTTAGCCGAACGCCGGTCCGCGAATCGCTGGCTCGCCTTGAGCAGGAAGGGTTTGTAGAGAATATTCCTCGACGTGGCGCCTTTGTCGTGCGTAAAACCCGTCAGGAGATCATCGATATGATCCAGGTTTGGGCTGCGCTCGAAGGTATGGCAACCCGACTGATTACCCAGACGGCGTCAGACGAGGACATTGCTGAACTGCGTCAACTGTTCAAAACGTTTGAAGGTGACGCCATGAAGGGGCATATCGACGAGTACTCCGACACCAACGTGCATTTCCATCAGCGAATTCTGGCGATGGGCGGCAACGATGTGCTTCAGGCAATAACCGACAATCTGTTCCTGCACCTTCGTTCGATCCGGGCACGCACGATCCATGAAAAAGATCGAGCGGATCGTTCAATCATTGACCATATCCATATCATTGAAGCGATTGAGTCGCGTGATGCCGACGCGGCCCAGCAACTGTCGATCGAACACAACCTGGGTCTGGCAACTCATGTGCGGGAAAACGTTCACTGGCTGAAGTAAGTCGCCGCTGATTCGCTGCGGTCCCGCGACCACCCCTCAGTTTTTTCGTTTGCGACCGGATTCGAAGTCTGTATATTGTATACCAGATCGCCGAATTGGCTGTTTGCCGCCATGTTTCCAGCGTCGACCGATTCAGATTTTCAGCATCTGTCACGCGCGAAACTGCTGGCCGTTCCCAATCTCCGATCACCCCCACAGCCCGCCTCTAAGCGGGTTGTGTTGTTGTTTGATGTTCGACGCACACGATTGATGACGGGCTAACTCGCCTGAGGTTGGTCACCCACAGTTCTTGTTTGATCTGATCAATTTCAATTCTGATTTCAATTGAGTTGATTCGAGTGTGCGCCGGCGTTTGCCAATTCGTTGCATCACATACGTTGTATTTACGGAACCACACAGGAGCCAGGAAAATCATGAACGCACCCACAGGTGACAGCAGCGCCGCCGTCAGCGAGTCGGAACAGTTAACAGACGGTTTTAACCTGCTGATCGATGCACTGCAGATGAACGGGCTGAACACGATCTATGGCGTGCCCGGTATCCCCATTACTGATTTTGGTCGCATTGCCCAGGCTTCCGGCATGCGTGTGATTTCGTTTCGCCACGAACAGCATGCCGGCAACGCAGCGGCGGTCGCGGGCTATCTCACCGGCAAGCCCGGTCTGTGCCTCACGGTGTCCGCGCCAGGGTTTCTGAACGGACTCACCGCGCTTGCCAACGCGACGACTAACTGCTTTCCCATGATTCTTCTGAGTGGTTCCTCCGAGCGTGAAATCGTCGACCTGCAGCAAGGCGATTATGAAGAAATGGATCAGCTCGCCATCGCAAAGCCCCTGTGCAAAGCCGCGTTCAGAATTCTTCACGCAGAAGATATCGGCATTGGCGTCGCGCGTGCGATCCGCGCGGCCGTCTCTGGACGGCCAGGCGGCGTCTATCTTGAT
>CALHMG010000078.1 GCA_938034705.1 uncultured Gammaproteobacteria bacterium | reverse complement strand
GGCCCGAAGATCGAATTTGTGCTCAAGGACAGCATCGGTCGATCGTGGCAGTGCGGCACGATTCAGGTCGATTTCTCGATGCCCGAGCGACTCGAGGCGCAGTATGTGGCCGACGATGGCAGCAAAAAGACACCGGTGATGATTCACCGGGCAATCGTGGGTTCGCTGGAGCGATTTATCGCCATTTTGATCGAAGACACCGAAGGCCGATTTCCGGCGTGGCTCGCTCCGGTTCAGGCCGCCGTGCTCAGCATGACCGACCGTACGGCCGAGTATTCTCAATCCGTTGAGAAAGAACTTAAAAAACAGGGATTTAGAGCGACGACCGATCTGAGAAACGAGAAACTGGGGCTCAAGATCCGCCAGCATACGCTCGCCAGAACGCCGTTTTTGCTGGTTGTGGGCGATCGTGAGGTCGACAATGGCGAGGTTGCGGTCCGCACCCGCGAGGGCGAGGACCTCGGCAGTATGTCGGTAGAGGCGTTTATCACCCACCTCCAGTCAGCGTAAGACTTGGCAGAGGTCGATTTTTAGCGTAAAAACGCCCGATTCCGTAGCCAATTAGGCTACAGTTCGGGTTTGGCGACGATTAATCCCGGCGCCACCTTGAAAATGAACCGACGCGCCCCACTTACCGCTACCAGTGGTAACGACCGGGACGCACGATTCGGTGGTGATCATTTTCAGAAAAAGTAACCGAGGAAATTATTATCTTGAAGCAAAACTTGTCAGGGAACACGGGGACTAATCCAACTCGATGAGGCAAAACCGCGGAGCACCAGCCGAGAAGCAGAACCGCACCAACCGGCAGATCCGAGCACCCGAAGTCCGGGTAATCGATGCCGAAGGTGAGCAGGCTGGAATCATGAGTTCAGCAGCGGCCCTTGAAAAGGCCGAAGAGTCGGGGCTCGATCTCGTAGAGATTTCACCCAACGCCGATCCACCTGTTTGCAGGATCATGGACTACGGCAAGTTCCGGTACGAGGCTAGCAAGAAGAAGTCCGAGGCCAAGAAGAAGCAGGTAAGAACTTCGGTTAAAGAAGTGAAGTTCAGACCTGGCACGGACATCGGCGATTACAACGTCAAACTCGGCAAACTCACGAAGTTTCTCGAGGAAGGCAACAAGGCCAAGATTACGTTGAGATTTCGCGGACGCGAAATGGCTCACCGCGAACTTGGACTTGAGATGTTAAAGCGCGTCGAGGCTGATCTTGATGAGATCGCCGCGGTCGAGCAGATGCCCAAGATGGAAGGGCGTCAGATGGTGATGGTGCTGGCGCCAAAACGCGCTCAGTAGGTCGCTTGGAATAATTCGTCGCGGCGTTGTTCGAGGCGCCGCGATTTTTATGTTTTAGAAGTAGTAAAGAAAGTAGTTAAGACAGAAGTTCATACGCGCCAGACCGGAGGAAACGGTACCCCCGGCAGGCCGAAAAGAGGCAAGGCAGGCGCAACCCGCGCAAGTCGAGCCTGAAGCTCATCCGGGCGGCAGCCTACAGGCTGCAAGTCGCGGATATCATGGAGACTGAAGAAAGTGCCGAAGATGAAGACCAATAGAGGCGCCGCAAAGCGCTTCAAACGCACCGCGAGCGGCAAGTTCAAGCGTTCGCAGTCACACCTCAATCACATCCTGACCAAGAAATCGACCAAGCGTAAGCGTCACCTTCGTCATCAGGAAATCGTCAAGCCCGCGGATGAAAAAGCGCTGCGCCGGATGATGCCCTACAGCTGACGTACCCACGCTAGTCACCAACAAATTTCTTTCAGGAGGCAGATATGCCACGCGTAAAAAGAGGCGTGACCACCAAGGCGCGTCACAATAAGGTTCGATCGCAAGCCAAGGGCTACCGCGGTCGCAGAAGCAACGTTTACCGAGTCGCCAACCAGGCTGTGACCAAAGCCGGTCAGTACGCCTATCGCGACCGTCGACAGCGCAAGCGTCAGTTTCGCGCATTGTGGATCGCACGTATCAACGCTGCGGCCCGTGAGTGCGGAATGAGCTACAGCCGATTTATGGACGGCCTTAACAAGGCCTCGGTTGAGCTGGACCGTAAAGTGCTGGCCGACATCGCCGTGCGTGACCGCGAAGCGTTCGCTGCACTGGCCGACAAAGCCAAGTCCGCTCTGGGCACTTAAACAAGCGCCCCCGCTCAGGTTGCCACCGCACTCCCCGGTGGCACCTTTGAATCTTTAAGGCTCGGGAGTCCAACTCGGTTGGTAGCCGCTATCCATTGTTTGCTGCCAACCCCGTCAGGGGTGACACGGGCGGGTGCCCCCTGATTTCGCATAAGCGCCGTTCTTTGAAGGAGAGAAGGGCATGGGCAACACGCCCCAAAACACGCCTGCGGGCGTCGCTGATTCGGCGACCCAGGAAATCACGAGTGCCGCAGATCTGGATGCGCTCGAAGCCCTGCGTGTCAAATATCTGGGCAAAAAAGGCGAACTGACCGAACTGCTCAAGACCATTGGTACGTTACCCGCGCAGGAGCGCGGTGCGTTTGGTCAGGCGGTGAATCAGGCCAAGGCCACGGTGCAGAGCGCACTTGAAGGGCGACTGGAAACGCTGTCATCCAGCGCGCTTGAGGAAAGTCTCGCGAGCGACACGATCGACGTGACGCTTCCCGGCCGCGACTCGGATCTTGGCGGCCTGCATCCGGTTACGCGGTCTGCGGAGCGCATTGCCGACATCTTTCGGCGCATCGGCTTTGAGGTGGCCTCCGGCCCTGAAATCGAAGACGACTTTCATAATTTCCAGGCGCTGAACATCCCGCCCGATCATCCTGCACGAGCGATGCAGGACACGTTTTACTTCGACGAACAGGTGCTGCTTCGTACGCACACGTCGCCCGTGCAGGTTCGTTTTATGGAAGAGAACGAGCCTCCGATAAACATCATCGCACCGGGGCGTGTCTATCGCGTCGACTCTGACGTCACGCACTCACCGATGTTTCATCAGGTCGAAGGGCTTGTGGTGGATACCGACATCACCTTCGGCGATCTGAAAGGCGTTCTCACGCACTTCGTACAGCAGTTCTTTGAAGCTGATCTCGATGTGCGATTTCGGCCGAGCTACTTCCCGTTCACGGAACCCTCTGCCGAGGTCGATATCTCCTGCGTGTTCTGTCACGGCAAGGGGTGTCGTATCTGCAGCCACACCGGCTGGCTCGAGATTCTCGGTTGCGGCATGGTGCACCCCGAGGTGTTCAACCATGTCGGCGTCGACAACGAAAAATACACCGGCTACGCCTTTGGCATGGGTATCGAGCGCGTGACGATGCTCAGGTACGCCGTCGATGATCTGAGATTGTTCTACGAGAACGACCTCGCTTTCCTCAACCAGTTTCGCTAGGAGATAGATGCAATGATTATCAGCGAAGCATGGCTGCGTGAATGGGTTCCGACTCGACTGGACACACAGGCGCTGGCCCACAAGCTGACGATGGCCGGTCTGGAGATAGGCACTATCGAAGGCGCCGGAGAAGTGCCGGCCAAGGTTGTGGTGGGCAAGATCGCAAGCTGCGAGCCACACCCACGGGCAGATCGTCTGCAGGTATGCGAGGTCGATGTCGGCCGCACGCGTCCCTTGAAGATCGTCTGCGGTGCGCCTAATGCCCGCACAGGCCTGAAGACGGCGGTTGCGCTGATCGGCGCGACGCTCCCCGGCGGGATGAAGATTGAAAAGACGCGCATTCGCGACGTCGTCAGCTCCGGCATGCTGTGTTCGGCCAAGGAGCTTGGCCTGAGCGAAGATTCCAGCGGCATTATCGAACTTGATTCGCGCGCCAAACGCGGTCAGGACTTCAGCGAGCATTTTGGGATGGATGACCAGCTCATGGAGCTCGATCTCACACCCAATCGCGGTGACTGCCTGTCAATGGAAGGCGTGGCGCGGGAGCTGTCGGCACTGACCGGCGCCAAGCTGCGCATGCCCGAACTCGTGACCGTGAAGCCAGGGAACAAAAGCGCGATCAAGGTAAAGCTTGTCGCGCCCAAGGACTGTCCACGCTACGTTGGACGCGTAATCGAGGGCGTTGATCCTACGGCAACGACGCCTGCATGGATGGTCGAGCGCCTGCGACGGGCCGGCGTACGTTCAATCAGCGTTGCGGTTGATATCACCAACTACGTCATGCTCGAACTCGGGCAGCCGATGCACGCGTTTGACCGTGACAAGCTTACCGGCGGCATTCATGTGCGCCGCGGGAACAAAGGCGAGAAGGTAAAGCTGCTTGATGGCAGCACCGTTGGCGTTGACGAAGAAGTGCTCGTCATTGCGGACGATGGCGGCGCGATTGCGCTCGCGGGCATCATGGGTGGCGACAGCACCGCCATCAGCGACGCAACCACTTCCATCGTACTTGAATCCGCATTCTTCACCCCGGCCGTTATCGCCGGGCGCGCCCGGCGCTATGGCATGCACACCGACGCATCGCACAGATTTGAGCGTGGCGTGAATCCGCTTGAGCAGGTGCGCGCTATACATCGTGCCACCGAGCTGCTGACATCAATTGCAGGCGGTGTACCAGGTCCCGTAACCGAAGCCGTCAGCAAACGCCATGTGCCCGCCAAAAGCGACATCACGTTGCGTGGCGATCGTCTGGTACGGATGCTTGGACGTGAGTACAAGCGCGAGCAGGTGGACAAGATTCTGACCGGCCTTGGCATGAAGGTCAGAAGTGGACGGTCTTCGTGGCGCGTTGTACCGCCGCCCTGGCGCTTTGACGTCACCGGCGAGCATGATCTGGTCGAGGAAGTCGCTCGCGTATCCGGATACAGTGAGGTTCCGGTTCGGGCGCCCAGAGTGACCGCTTCAAGCCGAATTCAGCCGGAATCAGTGCTCTCTGAAGGGCAGATCCTGCGGCTGCTGGTCGACCGGGGCTACCGCGAAGCCATTACCTACAGCTTTGTCGACCCGGACCTGCAGTCGAAGTTTTTCCCCAACACCAAGCCCATTACGCTGGCTAATCCCATTGCGTCCAACATGGCCGTGATGCGACTGAGCCTGTTGCCCGGGCTGCTGCAGGCACTGGTTGGCAATTACAACCGCCAGCATCGGCGTATCAGAATGTTTGAGTCCGGTCGTGTTTATGAAGGCTCGCTCAAGCGCCGTCGTGAGACCGCGCGAATTGGCGGTGTGTTAACCGGCAGTGCGAATCAACAGCAGTGGTCGGACGAGGTACGCGAAGTCGACTTCTTTGACATGAAGGGTGATATCGAAGCGCTGTTCGAGTTGTCAGGGCAGGGCGCGAAGATAAAGTTCGTTCCATCCGAGCATGAATTTTTTCATCCTGGCCAGAGCGCGGACATCATGCTCGGGCGTAACGTGATTGGTCATGCGGGTCAACTGCATCCTTCACTCATAAACGATCTTGATGTGGAACAGCGTGTTTTCGGATTCGAAGTCAACCTCGATGCCGTCCAGTCTTTACTCGTTCCAAAGTACGCATCTGTCTCAAGATTTCCGGCCACTCGTCGGGATCTTGCGGTGGTAATCAATGAGTCAATTGCAGTAGGAGAAGTGTTGAACGCCGCAGAAAAAGCGGCCGGTTCTCTACTTTCTCGCCTCGAGTTGTTTGACGTTTATCGCGGAGAAGGCGTTGATTCAGAGTCAAAAAGTGTTGCCTTCGGGCTAACGCTTCAGGATACTAGTCGGACGCTGAAAGAGGCCGAAGTCGACGCGATTGTGGACAAGGTTCTGGCAGCGGTCGAGGCACAAACGGGCGGCAAGTTACGCGGCTAGCGACAGACGCAGCAGGCTCTTCCACGCTCTTTTTTACTTGCAACGACAGACTGATAAAAACAGACGCCGGGTTTTTTACAAACGGCGCACGAGACCTGAGCTGGAGGAAACATGGCGGTGACGAAAGCTGATCTTGCTGAGACCCTGTTCAACGAACTGGGACTTAACAAGCGCGAAGCAAAAGAATTCGTCGAGCTGTTTTTCGAAAAGCTGCGGGTGTCTCTTGAAGACGGAACGTCCGTCAAGCTTTCGGGCTTTGGCAACTTTGGTGTTCGGGACAAAAGTTCCCGACCTGGCCGAAACCCGAAGACGGGAGAAGAGATCCCGATTTCTGCCCGACGCGTTGTCACTTTCAAAGCCAGTCAAAAGCTCAAGGATCGTGTTGCCAAAAACGCGGTTGTGCTTGGCGAGAAGCGCGCAGCCCAGGGTGGAAGCTGACCGGTCAGTTTCAGGAGCAGATATCAATACAGAGCTGACGGCACCGGTCGCCAGTTCGAGCAGGCAGGAACGGGATAACGACAGGCGGGCGGGCGAGAGTAAGCAGTCAGGGTAACGGTCAGGCTAGTGACCGGGTGTTTTTCGGGTGAGAGGGGTTGTTTCAGGCTGGAGCCGGACAACAGAGGACCGAGGGCCACTAAATACCAGCCACCCTGTTCGCCGGATAGGCGGTCAGGTTTCACGCACTCAGGATGAGCGCACGGGATATAATACTTTCGCACTATCGTACCGGACTTAAATGTTAGACCCTGCCGACAACGCTGATCTTCCACCCATACCTGGCAAACGCTATTTCACAATTGGTGAAGTGAGTGAGCTCTGTCTGGTCAAGCCGCACGTTCTCCGATACTGGGAACAGGAATTCCCGCAGCTCAAGCCGATCAAGCGTCGCGGCAATCGCCGCTACTACCAGCGGCACGAAGTGCAGCTCATTCGACAGATTCGAAGCCTGCTGTATGTGGACGGCTTCACCATCAGTGGCGCGCGTAACAAGCTCGAAACCGAGACCAGCGGTTCCGGCACAGGTGCCGCCGCCGTAGCCAAGGCCGCAGGCACGATCGACGCAGGCGTCGATCAGATGAGCCTCAAGGAACTCATCCGCGAGCTGGATGAAGTCGCCAAATTACTCGCCGACTGATAGCCGGACCCGTTGGCCCACTGACTTTCGTGGCATCGCCTGGAGGCTGGACACAATCAGCCAGCTGTCAGTTGAGTTAAGTCGATAGCGTCACCTTAATTGTTTGCGCTATCATTAGATCCCCTCAGCGGAGCCTAAGTTCCGCCATTTTTGCCAAGCACCTCAACGTTGTTCCAGAACTGAGGTCACCCAAATCGGGGCGTAGCGCAGCCTGGTAGCGCACCTGTCTGGGGGACAGGTGGTCGCAGGTTCAAATCCTGCCGTCCCGACCATTTTTTCAATAACTTACGCATGTCTGACACCTCCAAAAGGTGGACGATTGGACGATTTCTGGACGATTTCGATTTCACTGGTTTCAACTGGATGTAGTGCGTGCCCAAGGTGTGTTTCCAATTGCTTGTTATGTGTGCAACGGGATCGCATCTAGTCGGTCTCTTCGCGCGGCGGCATCGACGCCAGCGGTTTGACGATGCGTCCAAGAGGATGGCGTAAATACCGGCGCGTCATCCCGGCATCGGCGTGACCCAGCGCAATCGATGCCTGCAGTTCTCCTTCATCTCGATCCGTCGCATGCTTGGCTCGAATATCATGGAAGGTAAAGCGATCTGAGATCACCCCATCTGCCAAAGCGCGGCGCTGTAAACGCTGCCACGTGGACTTAAATCCGTGCGGGGTTCCGTCTTCACCGATATAGCCTGCCAGACGCTGACGTTTTCGAACGATGTGGTGATCCGGGCCTACAGCCTGGCGGATGCGCTGTTGCTCGCGCTGCAAACGATGGTTCGCCGGTATCACGACATAGCGTGATTCCTCGATAACGATTTCGATTTCTGGCGTTAGCTCAAAGCGAACGCGACTTTGAATTTTCCCTTCTCCAGAAGTCAGATAACCATCAACGACATCACGGTAGCGGAGTCTCAGGACGTCGCTCAGGCGCAGCCCCGTCAGTAGTGACAGCGACATTGCGGTCTGTGTGGGGCGGTTGGCGAGAGTCAAGACAGCCGAGAATTCTGCATCTGTCACATAGCGCTTGCGCGGGGTTTCCTTGTTT
>CALHMG010000077.1 GCA_938034705.1 uncultured Gammaproteobacteria bacterium | reverse complement strand
CGCGGCCAGTCGTCAGCGTCTGCGCGCAATACTCGGCGAAAATTTTGCGAGCCACGCGCTTTATCTGGCCGACGAGGCAAGCGGGCTGACCGTGTCGGGCTGGGTCGGGCTTCCAACGGTGTCCCGGGCTCAGCGCGACATGCAGTACCTTTTCGTAAACGGCCGGCCGGTTCGCGACAATTCGATCTCCCACGCCGTGCGCCGTGGCTACAACGACGTCCTTTACCACGGGCGCCACCCGGCCTGGGTGCTCTACATCGAGATGGATCCACGGGCGCTGGACGCCAACGTGCATCCGGCAAAAACAGAAATTCGACTTCGTGACGGCAAAACGGTTTACAACTTTGTCTATCGCAGCGTTGCTCGCGCGCTTGAAAATGCCAAAGCGGGCACCGGTGAATCCATCGACGTAGCGCCACGGGTACAGACCGACAGTGGTCCGGTAACGCAGCTTTCGATGCCGCCCGCCGCAACGCGACCCGCGTTTGACAAAGTGAGGGAGCAGATCTCGGGTTACGGTCAGCTCGGTGGGGCCAGCCAGTCGGTTTTTGGGGCCGGTGCCACTAACGGTGCGCACTACGCCGAAGATCCGGCAAGCGCTGTGGGTTCAGCCGCACAGGCAGATCCACAGGAACTCGATGCGCACGACAATCCGCTCGGGTTTGCAATTGCGCAACTGCACGGGGTCTACATTCTTGCGCAGACGGTCGACGGGTTGATTATGGTCGACATGCACGCGGCGCATGAGCGAATCACCTATGAACGCATGAAGCGCGAGTTTGATGAGCGTGGCGTAACCAACCAGCCCCTGCTGGTGCCGGTGCAGCTCAACGTGAGCAGCGGTGAAGCCGATATCGTTGAGCAGTCTACCGCGACGTTCACTCGCCTTGGATTCGAGATTGATCGTTCGGGGCCCGAGTCCATCACCGTCAGAGCCATTCCCGATATTCTGCTGGACGCAGACGTCGCAGAGCTGGTGCGCGACGTGGTCTCTGATATCGCCGAGCACGGTGAGAGTGACCGGATCTCGGGAGAGATCAACGAACTTCTCTCGACCGCGGCCTGTCACGGGTCGGTTCGAGCCAACCGCAAACTGACGGTGCCGGAAATGAACGCGTTGTTACGCGACATGGAAGAAACCGAGCGCAGCGGCCAGTGCAACCACGGTCGACCGACCTGGATTCGTTTAACGCTCAAAGAGCTCGATCGCTGGTTTCAGCGCGGGCGCTAGCGTGTTTCTGTTAATACCGTTGTCGGTATTTTGACGAATGAGGCGGATGACCTTTCGTGGATGACGCTCGCCCGGTAGCGGTCGCCCTGATGGGACCGACGGCTTCCGGAAAAACCGGTCTTGCTATTGAACTGACGCAGCGATTTCCGATGCAGGTTGTGAGCGCGGATGCCGCTCAGGTTTACCGGGGCATGAACATCGGAACCGCCAAACCCACCGCGCAGGAGCTGGCGTTAACGCCGCACCGGCTGATTGATATTCGTGCACCGCGTGACACCTACTCGGCAGCCGAGTTTCGCCATGACGCGCTGGCGCAGATGGATGAAATAACGGCCGAAGGTGACATACCCCTGGTGACCGGCGGCAGTCACTTTTATTTCGATGTATTGCGTCGCGGTTTGCCGGAGCTGCCGGGAGCCGATGACGACGTGCGCGCACAAATCAGTGCCGAGGCACGCGATCGCGGCTGGACCGCACTGCACGCTGACCTTGCGCAGGTTGATCCTGACTCAGCTGATCGTATTGACGCAGGCGACGCGCAGCGGATTCAGCGCGCGCTCGAGGTGTACCGGCTGACGGGAAGCACAATCACCACGCTGTCCTCACGACCGGTGCCACCGTCGCCTTATCGCATTGTTGCCCTCGCCATTGCCCCCTCCAATCGAGGGGTATTGCACCAACGCATAGCACAGCGGTACGAGCAGATGTTGCGCGATGGTTTGGTCGATGAGGTCCGCGGTTTGATCCAATCCGGTGAGCTGGATGCCACCATGCCCGCGTGGCGAACTGTCGGCTATCGACAGGTCGCTGAACATTTAATCGACGGCACTGACGAATCGCAAATGGTTGAGCGTGCGGTCGCCGCAACCCGGCAACTCGCGAAGCGTCAACTCACCTGGTTACGGCACCAAACCGGAACAGTTTGGTGCGACAGTCTTCATCCCGCGCTGACAGATGGCGTGATTGATTATCTCGCAAATAAAATCCGGCACTTATCGAAATGAAGCGATACCGGTTCGAGCGATGAACGGTATTCAGTCATATTTCGTAACAGAGTTAAGTGGTGAGTATGGTAAAACGTGCTTTCGGTGATTTGCCGGAACCGCACCTCACCGAAGCGACAACGACGTCAGGGCCCAGAGCCTGTAACCATAACAATTATTATAAGGAGCCGGTCGCATGGCACAGCCAAAGGGAGCTGCCCTCCAGGACCCATATTTGAACGCGTTACGCAAAGAGCGTATCCCGGTATCAATTTATCTTGTCAACGGCATCAAGCTGCAGGGGCAGGTGGAGTCGTTTGATCAATTCGTGGTGTTGCTGAAGAACAGCGTCAGCCAGATGATCTACAAGCACGCGATCTCAACGGTGGTGCCGTCACGCGCGGTCAAGATCACCGAGGACGATGAAGAGTAGGTCGAGACACGCTTTCGACTGCGAGCTTCGCTCACGTCAATCTCAGGGTTACACCCGTTAATTTCACTCAGGATCACGCGCTCGGCGGCATATCTGCGATAAGTTGCCGCCGCTCGTGTTTCTGGGGTTCGCTGCGTCCGCTATAGTCAGGACATGGGCGAAGATTTTGATTTTAGACTTTCATCCGATGGCGAACATGCCGAGGGTGAACACGTTGTAATCCTGCATCAGCTGAGCGCACGACCGGACTCGGATGATCCTCTGGATGAATTGCGTCTGCTGGCGACCTCCGCCGGCGCGACGGTGGTTCAGGAGATCGTCACAACGAGGCGCAAGCCCGAGCCGGCAACGTTCATCGGTAAGGGCAAGGTTGAAGAGCTTGCCGACGTTGTGCGTATGTCGGGCGCAAGTCTCGTCATCATTGATCACGCGATCTCGCCCGTTCAGGAACGTAACCTCGAGAAGGAGATCAAGGCACGCGTCCTTGATCGAACAGGACTGATCCTCGATATCTTCGCCCAGCGTGCATCGAGCGCCGAGGGAAAGCTGCAGGTTGAGCTTGCCCAGTTGCGGCACCTCTCAACACGACTGGTAAGAGGATGGACTCACCTTGAACGTCAGAAGGGCGGTATCGGACTGCGCGGCCCGGGTGAGACCCAGCTCGAGTCGGATCGCAGAATGATCGGCATGCGTATTCGCACGTTGCGCAAACGTCTCGACCGCCTTGAAGCCCAGCGCGGGCTGCGACGCCGTGCGCGCGAGCGGGTGCCGGTGCCAACGGTTTCTCTGGTGGGCTACACCAACGCGGGCAAGTCGTCGTTGTTCAACAAACTGACGGCGGCGAACGTCTCGGTCGCAGACCAGCTGTTTCACACGCTCGATCCGACGATGCGACGACTTGAGGTCGAGGGCTACGGGGAGATTGTTCTGTCCGATACGGTCGGCTTTGTGCGCGATCTGCCGCACAGTCTGGTGACGGCTTTTCATTCAACACTTGAGGAAGTCGCGTCCGCGTCGATGTTGATTCATGTTGTCGATGCGGGCAGCCCGGAGTGCGAGCAACTGATCGAAGAGGTCAATCGTGTGCTGGGCGAAATCGATGCGCTCAACGTTCCCGTGACGATGGTCTATAACAAGATCGACACGACAGGCGATGCACCGCGGGTCCAGTATGAAGATGATGGAACCATTCGCGCCGTCTGGCTTTCGGCGCTGACCGGCGAGGGAATTGAGGGCGTGCACGAGGCGATCACCGCCACCCTGGGTAAAGATCGCAAGCGAATGCGCTGCGTTCTCCCGCCACACCTTGGGCGTCTGCGCGCGGGGTTGTTCGAGCGCTGTCAGATTGTCGATGAACAGGTCGGCGATGAAGGTCAGTTCCAGCTCGAGCTGCTGCTCGACGAAGCCGTTGCCGGCTGGTTGCGCGCCCAGCCCGAATTCGAAGACGATTTTCTGCAGGACGCGGCCTGAGTCACCCCTCGGCAGGTGCGCTGGCCTGGCGCCAGTTGACCGCAATAGCAGTGGGCGGGTGGCTCGAATATCCGACCTGACTCCGTGACGCAGGCTTGATCTGCCGGCGATGTCACTGACGGTTCAATCAGTGCCCTTCGCGGCGCCACCTGCGGTTCGGGCAACGCGGTCAATCGTAGCCGCCGGAAACCGGGCGAAAGTGCCTGAAATCGACCTTCAGGTGACCGCGAGGCATCAAATTTCCTACCGATAACACTTGATCTTGCAGACGGGATCGCGCACCCCCATGTTACACTTCGCGACGGAAAAGTCGGTGATTTGGGCTGCGCAGTGCGGGTCGCAGGGCTGGCCGTGCTGTCGTGGCAATTAAAGCCACGGAAACGGCCAACTTGTGTGATCACAGCAATCTGTAACTGCGATCGTCCATCGTCTTTGCGCCGCACCTTTGCGTCATCCCCGGTCGGGCCTGCACGTCTGACCGACGTTATTAATTCTAAGGAGCACAAGTAGATGCCGTGGAACGAGCCTGGATCTGGTCCGGATCGCGATCGGTCGCCCGAGCGACCAGAAACGCGACCCGGTGATCAAGATCGGCCAAACGAACCCTGGGGTCAGAGTCGTGGCAATCAGCAGCCACCCGATCTCGACGAGGTAGTTCGAAATATTCAGACCCGTCTCGGCGGAATCTTTGGTGGTGGCAACAACCGCGGTTCCGGCAACTCCGGAAGCGGTGGTCCGAGCTTCAGTCCCGGCTTCAGTCGTTTCGGACTCGGTGGACTTTTGCTGGTCGGTGCGTTGCTCTGGGGAGCAACCGGCTTCTACGTCGTCGAACAGAGTGAGCAGGGTGTTGAACTCATGTTTGGCCGCTACTCCGAGACCAAGGACGCCGGTCTGCGCTGGCATTTCCCGTATCCGATCGAGACGGTCGAAATCGTTGATACCCAGCGCATCCACACGGTCGAGGTGGGCTATCGTCAGAGTGATCGTTCAAGTCGCAGCGCCAACAAACCCGACGAAGCACTGATGCTGACCAAAGACGAAAACATCATCGATATCCAGTTTGCGGTTCAGTACAACATCAAGGACGCGCGCAACTTGCTGTTCCATGTTGCCGAAGCGCCTCGCAATGTCGATTCGGTAGTGCGGCAGGCTACCGAAAGTGCGGTACGCGAAATCGTCGGAACCAGCACCATGGACTTCGTCATCACGGAAGGTCGATCTGATGTTGCAAGTCGTACCCGGGATCTGCTGCAGGTCATCCTTGATCGATACACCGCAGGCATAAACGTTGTCGCGGTCGAAATGCAGAACGCCCAGCCGCCCGAGCAGGTCAAAGATGCGTTTGACGACGTGGTCAGTGCGCGAGAGGACGAGGTGCGATTCACCGATGAGGCTCGCGCCTACGCTAACGACGTGATCCCGAGAGCGCGTGGTCAGGCTGCACGTGTGCTGCAGGAAGCCGATGCCTATCGCGCGACCGTCGTTGCCAAAGCTCAGGGTGAGGCCAATCGATTCGGCAAGGTGCTTGAGGAATACACCAAAGCGCCGGGCATCACTCGTGATCGTTTGTATCTTGACTCGATGGAGCAGGTACTGAGCCGTTCAAGCAAGCTCATGATTGATCAGAAAGGTGGCAACAACATGATCTACCTGCCGCTGGATCAGCTGATGCGACAGCAGCGTCAGGGCAACAGCCAGTCTTCCAACGTCGGTTCGAGTCTGCCTTCGCGGCCGACCGTTGACGCAACGGACAACACTGCAAACAACGGTCGACCCGGTCGCGGCAGCGGCAGGTCATCACGAGTTCAGTAAGCAGCTCACTTAAGCGCGACTGAATCAAACAATTTCGAGCGGAGACAAACCAAGATGGGTGGTCGAGGGTTTTTTGGACTGGTAGCACTGTTGATCATCGGAGCCATTGTGACGGCTTCGATGTACACCGTGGATCAGAGAGAGAAGGCGATCGTGTTCAGGTTCGGTGAAATTATCCGAACAAGTGATGAACCCGGTCTGCATTTTAAGATGCCGATAGTGAACAACGTCAGAAAGTTCGATGCGCGTATCAGAACGATGGACGCCGCGGCTGAATCGTATTTGACCAAAGAGAAAAAGAACCTGCTGGTCGACTCGTTTATCAAATGGCGAATTCTCGACGTCGGCAAATACTACGTAACCGTGGGTGGTCAGACATCGGCTGCTGAAAACCGCCTGCGCCAGAAGGTCAACGACAGTCTGCGCCGCGAGTTTGGTTTTCGAAGCGTCGCCGAAGTGATCTCGGGTGATCGTGCCAAGATTATGGAAATTGTTCGCAAGGCAGTGAACACCGAAGCCGAAAGTCTCGGTATTGAAGTTGTGGACGTTCGTCTCAAGCGTGTCGACCTGGACGACGCCATTAGTAATGACGTTTACAAGCGGATGAAAGCAGAACGGTCCCGCGTGGCTGCCGAACTCCGCGCCCAGGGCGCCGAGAAAGCGGAACAGATTCGGGCGGACGCCGATCGACAGGCAAAAATTGAAATTGCCAATGCGGTGAGAAAGTCTGAAGAGGTGCGTGGTGACGGCGATGCTGAAGCCACAGCGATTTACGCTGAGACGTTTGGCCGGGACCGCGAGTTCTACAATTTCTATCGCAGCCTGTCTGCCTACCGTGAGACGTTTGGCGACAAGGGTGACCTGATCGTGCTCGAGCCGGATTCAGAGTTCTTCAAGTACTTTAAAAACTCTGGCGGCGAGTCCCCGGCACCCGCAGGATCAACGAACTAGTCTGATCGCGCAAAAGCTCAAAGTCTTCGATCGATAAATTTAGCCTACTCGACCGTGCAGTGGAGTGATCTACTAACCGCGCTGGGCCTGTTCCTGATTCTGGAAGGCATGATGCCTTTCCTGAATCCGGGCGGTTGGAAACGCATGGTCGAGTCGATCCTGAACATGGAGGACCAGCACCTGCGAATCGCCGGAGGGTGTTGCATGGCCGTAGGTCTGGTGGTGGTTTATCTGGTTCGGTAAGCCGGTATTGTTCGAGTTCGATCTGTTGCTGTACTTGCGATGAAACACAAATCATGAGATCCGATCGCTGGCTTCTGCCCGAGGGCATGGAAGAAATTCCTCCCGCCCAGGCGTGGTGGATCGAGCAAAAGCGCGCCGAACTGCTGGGTCTTTTCCAAAGCTGGGGTTATGACCTCGTCATGCCGCCCATGCTGGAATACCTTGAGTCGCTCCTGACGGGTTCCGGTCAGGATCTTGCGCTGCAGACATTCACCGTAACGGATCAGTACACGGGCCGTCTCATGGGCGTGCGCGCTGACATGACCCCACAGGTCGCTCGCATCGACGCTCACTTTCTTCGATCCGAAGGCGCAACCCGACTGTGCTACGCCGGTCCCGTGATTCGTACCCGGGTCAAAGCGGCGGGGGGCAGCCGCGAGCCGCTGCAGTTCGGCGCCGAGCTCTTTGGCGAACCCGGGCCGGATTCGGACTGCGAGATTGTCAGGCTCATGGTGGAGTCCGCTGCTCTCACCGGGCTGAACGACGCCCAGCTTGATCTGGGTCATGTCGGCATATTCAGAGCGCTCGTTGCCGCAATCCAGGTTGATTCAGAAACCGAAGCCGGAATCTATGATGCGCTGATTCGAAAGTCGGCTTCTGATATCGAGCAGGCGACGAGCGAGGCCGGCATCGATCGCGCGCTGCGCTCCGCGCTGTGCAGGCTGGTGGACTTGAGCGGCGACAGCGAGATCCTCGAGGAGGCCAAGGGTGTTTTGTCGTGCTGTCCAGAGGCCTTGGTCAGTCTCGATAACCTTACCCAGGTCGGCAATCTTTGCCGACGTTTCTGTCCGGACATTCAGATCAATTTTGATCTCGCAGAGTTGCGTGGCTATCGGTACCATACGGGGGTTGTGTTCGCCCTGTACGCACCCGGACACGGGCAGGCGGTGGCCCAGGGCGGGCGCTATGACGACATCGGGCGAGAGTTTGGACGACGACGGCCGGCGACCGGGTTCAGCGCGGACCTCAGAGAAATCATGCGCATACGAAGAGCGCGAGGTGCTTTTAGTGAAGCGACTGACTCAGGCGAGCAAATCGCTCGAATCCTGGCACCGTTTGATCCAGACCCGGCCCTGGCCGAGAAGGTGAAAGAATTGCGACTGGGCGGGGCTGTGGTTGTCCAGGCTTTTGCCAGTGAGTTGGCCGACGCGAATACAGTGGGCAGCAGTGCGGACGCACTCAGCGCAAAACTTGAAAAAATTGACGACCGCTGGCAGTTGGTCAGTCTGCAGATCGAAAGAGAATCATGACAGCGAACGTAGTTCTGATTGGCGCCCAGTGGGGCGATGAAGGCAAAGGCAAGATCGTTGATCTGCTGACTGATCGCGCCGATGCGGTAGTGCGTTTTCAGGGCGGGCACAATGCCGGGCACACGCTGGTCATTAACGGCCAGAAGACCGTGCTGCATCTGGTGCCGTCAGGAATCCTCCGCCCCGAAGCCGCCTGCCTGATTGGCAACGGCGTCGTGCTGTCAGTCCCCGATCTGCATAAAGAGATCGTTGAGCTTGAAGCGAAAAACGTCGCCGTGCGAGATCGCCTGTGCGTAAGTCCGGCTTGCCCTTTGATTCTCGCGTTTCATGTTGCGCTGGATCAGGCTCGCGAACGGGCACGGGGTGGAGACGCCATCGGCACCACCGGCCGCGGCATTGGCCCGGCCTACGAGGACAAGGTCGCGCGACGCGGTCTGCGCCTCGGTGATCTGGTCTGGGATGATTCGTTTGCGGATCGCTACCGTGAGCTCGGCGAGTACCACAACTTCATGCTGACGAATTATTTCAAGACGGACGCCGTCGATATTGAATCATCACTCGAGTCGCTTATCGCCTACGCTGACGATATTCGCCCGATGACGCGCGACGTGGCATCAGTCGTTCATGAGCTGAACGCCGACGGTAAATCAATCATGTTCGAAGGCGCTCAGGGCATGCTGCTCGACATTGATCATGGTACGTACCCGTTCGTGACGTCGTCGAACACCGTGTCCGGCGCTGCTTCGTGCGGAGCTGGCGTTGGTCCTGTCAGTATCGATCACGTGCTCGGCGTCACCAAGGCCTATACGACCCGGGTCGGGTCCGGCCCGTTTCCAACCGAACTGTTTGATGACGACGGCGCCAGAATGGCGGATCGTGGACAGGAATTTGGCGCCACCACGGGTAGACCGAGGCGGTGTGGCTGGCTTGATCTGGTAGCGCTGCGTCAGGCCGCACGCGTCTGCGGATTTACAACGCTTTGCGTGACCAAGCTCGATGTTCTGGACGGCTTTGACCGAATCCGGGTGTGTCGTGCGTATCGCCTGAAGGGTGATGAATATACGACGCCACCATTTGGTGTGGACGCGTGGCAGTCGGTTGAGCCCGTCTATGAAGACCTGCCCGGCTGGACAGAGTCGACCAGCGAAGCAGCATCGCGAAGCGAGCTGCCCCAGACCGCGCAGTCTTACCTCGACTACATCGCGCGCGAACTTGGCGTGTCGATCGATATTATTTCAACGGGTCCCGATCGCGATCAGACCATCATCGAGAAACACCCGTTCGATTGAGCGTTCTTGATTGCGTGACCGCAGTCACAGTTTTCAGTCATCCCCGAAAAACTCGTGTGAATGATTCCGGTTAAATCGGGGCACACCTCCCAATGCATCGCTGGACGGCTGTTGTCGTTCAACTAAGCTTGAGACAGTTCGTTTGAGAGGGCGAACTTACTCGCACTGATGTACATGGGGGTGTACATGAACACGTACGAAACACGTTCATCGATCGCAAAGGCGGTCTTCGCAGGACTGACACTGTGTCTGGTGTCGTCCTTTTCAGTACCGGCAAAAGCAGTCATTGGAGGCTCTGAAGCGTCCGATGACCGATCCTTTATGGGGCTGATCGTCGGCGCCGGCGAAGATCTCGAGTCACGCACTCGCGGTTGCGCTGCAGTATTCATCGATGAGAAGTGGCTGGTCACGTCTGGTAACTGCCTGCTGCAGTACTACACCGGTCGCTACCCGTATCCGGTCAACAGCCAGGGTTCATTCGCACTGTCCGGTGAGGTGCTTGATCTCGAACTGGTATACGGCGGTAACGACGTTTCGAACGAAAACGTGACACGCGTTGTTCCCGAACGTGTTGTGTTTCATCCAGGCTTTCTGCTCGCGAGCGACAGATACACCCCGACCGCACCGGACGTAGCGCTGGTTTCGTTGGCGGAACCTGCCGAAGTGAAGACGGTAGCAATCGCGCAAGCCGGCTCCGTGGAAAAGATGAAAGAAGCGGGGCTTGATACCCGCATCATGGGGTGGGGTGCGAGCACCCAGCTGACGCTGGATACCTGGGACTGGATCACGGCCAATCAGCGAGAGATGGTCTTGAACGAAGCGGTTCTGCGGGTGGACGCAAACTGCGGCAACGAATTTGTGGACGAGAATACGCCGGCGTGGGTGTCGGCAATGACCTTTTGTGCCAGTGACCCGGCCGAGGTTGCCGACTATTGCGGCGGCGACGGTGGCGGACCGCTGTTTCTTGACGACGAATCTACCGGTGAGTTGTTACTCGCTGGCCTGAATACAAATCTGCTTGAAGACTGTGTGGGTGGGGTTCAGACGCCCGCGATCGCTCTCGAGCACGTCTCTGGCTGGATTCAGTCAGTGGTCGTGGATTCTTTCGTGGACGTTGAACGTCCCGTTATTGAAGGCGAGATCGGTGTCCAGTGCTGGGAACAGTACTGCAAATTCTCTGGATCAGATCTTCACTTTGATGAAGTTGCGCCGGTCGATCTCGTGTGGACGCTGACCCATCAGTCGCTTGAGCGTACCTATGCTTCGAGTTTCAGCGGCATGCTGATGGAATCCTGGGTTCATCCGGGTCAGGTATACGACGTAACGGTGCGGGCTCGAACGACCGATGGTCTTTATTCGACACGTACCATGGTGCTCGATTTGAACACGATCGAGCTGCAGGAGCTGGCGTCGATGTCCGGCGGCTTCAGCGCCAGCTGTGACGGTCTGGATTGCAAGTTTGATGCTTCGGAAATCAACTTTGGTGGAATCAAGCTGCACTCGGTTATCTGGTATCCGAAAGGCATGAGTGAGGGCACCGAGGTCCGCGGTCTTGAGGCCGAATACAAATACGATACCTCTGACATCTACACCCTGGAAGTGGTCGGCTTCGACCCGAACGGTAACCTGATCAAGCTGATGGGCGGTGTGTCGGTCAGCGGTCAGGAAGGTGTCCCCGGTATCATGTTCACGACGTTGAGTGACAGCCTCGGGCCGAACAAGCGTACATTTTTGCCGGGCGCGGATGGTTTTGAGTCCAGACCGGGCCGTATCCAGGCTGTGTTCTACAGCTCCAATGACGACGTGTCGGTCAAGGTGCAGCAATATATCCCCGACCGCGGTTGGAAAACCGTAAAGGAAAAAGTGCCCGAGA
>CALHMG010000076.1 GCA_938034705.1 uncultured Gammaproteobacteria bacterium | reverse complement strand
CCACGGTCGACGGCGGGGTCAACGCGTTGAATGGCACGACACAGAATCCTGCGTTCACGGCCGCGAGAAACTGCAGGCCAAAGCCGAGGTTGTCGGCGACCACAATCGCGACGCAATCGCTTTCGCGAACGCCGCAATGAGTGAAGCTCGCGCTGAGCGTATCGATCGCACCGGCAAGTTCTGCTCGGGTCAACGACCGATCGCCCACGCCCTTCAGGCTCGGACTCGCAGGAGCGGCCTGGGCTAATTCGCGAAGACGGTGAATGATGGCGTCGGACAAGGGGCGGGTTCTTTATTGAGGACTGACGAGGCTTGATGGCGGGACCGTTATCAGACGGATCCCGACGCAAAAAGTAAACACTTGGGATGTCGCGACATCATCCAGTCATCTCGGGGCGATCGCCCCGGGATTTACAGGGGTGTGGCTGTGTCTGCCTTGAAGACGCTACTTCGGCAGGCTGATACGCGGCTTCTCGGCCTCTCGATAGAGCACGCCGACGCGACCGATATGCTGCACGCGCTCGCTCGATGTCTGAGAGCACAGCGAGTCGAGCATCTCCAGGCGTTCGGATTTCGACAGCGCCGGAAGTTTGACTTTTACGAGTTCGTGTTTGGCCAGCGCCGCGCTGATTTCGTCCGCCACGGCGCCCGTGGCGCCGGCATTGCCCACCGAGACGCTGACGCCTTTTGAATGCGCCAGTCCCCGAAGGTAGTTAATTTGTTTGCCGGTCAGTGCCATGTCACGGAGGTTATAGCTATAGTTGGCCCATGACCAGAACCAGCAAGCGACGGGCGAAATCACGCGAGTGGGCACGCACCCAGGCGGCGGATCCGTGGACCAAGCGGGCGCGCAACGAGGGCTACGCGTCGCGTGCGGTCTACAAGCTCGAGGAGATCGACAAGCAGGATCGGCTGCTCAAGACTGGCGCAAAAGTGCTCGATCTGGGGGCGGCGCCAGGCGGCTGGTCGCAGTATTGCGAGCGAAAAGTCGGTGAAACGGGGCTGGTTATTGCCGTTGATCTGCTGCCGGTGAACGCAGGCTGCACGCTGATTCAGGGCGATATCCGCGATCAGGAGGTGATTGACCAGATCACCGCCGCGCTCGATGGCGATCTGGCGGACCTTGTAATCTCGGATATGGCACCCAATATAAGTGGGGTAGTCGTGACGGACGAAGCCCGGTTTGAAGGCCTGCTCGATGTGATTACCGTCAGTTTGCCGATATTTCTGCGCCCCGGTGGCAAGATGGTCGTCAAGCTGTTCGAGGGACGTTCCGCCCACGGGTTTCGGGCGGCAATGAAACCTCTGTTCGACCGCGGTGTCGTACGAAAGCCGAAGTCATCGCGAAGCAACAGTCGAGAGTTCTATATGGTTTACAGTGGTTTTAAGCCGACAAAGGCTAAAAACCACACTAAAACAACGGCTTGATCGGAGCAGCTTCGGCTGCCGTATAAACTGTGCAGAGTGCCGAGCGCCTTGTTCTGGATGAGACAGCGCTGCACACTCTTAGTTAGTAGTCGAGAGGTCTTAAGGAATTTGAACAATCTCACCAAGAATCTGATGCTCTGGCTCGTCATCGCGATGGTGCTCATGGCTGTGTTCAACAGCTTTGCGCCGCGCGAGGCAAGTCGCGGAGACGAAATCCCGTACTCAAGCTTTATAGATGAGTACGAGTCCGGATCCGTTTCAGAGGTCCTCATCAAAGGGCGCACGGTTTACGGCAAGTATGTCGACGGCGGTAACTTCAAGACGACGCGTCCTCCCGAGGATCCGCACCTCGTCGACGAGCTGTCCCGACACAGCGTCAAGTTCGCCAGCGAAGAAGCTGACGAGCCGAGCATGCTGTTCAGCATTTTTGTCAGCTGGTTCCCGCTGCTGCTGTTAATTGGCGTATGGATTTTCTTCATGCGTCAGATGCAGGGTGGCGGTGGTCGCGGCGCGATGTCGTTTGGCAAGAGCAAGGCGCGCATGCTGACCGAGGACAGCAACAAGGTGACGTTCGCCGACGTTGCCGGTGTTGAAGAAGCCAAGGAAGAGGTTGGTGAACTCGTCGAGTTCCTCGCCGACCCGAGCAAGTTTCAGCGTCTCGGGGGAAGCATCCCGCGCGGCGTGTTGATGACGGGTAGTCCCGGTACCGGTAAGACGCTGCTGGCGAAAGCCATCGCGGGCGAAGCCAAGGTCCCGTTCTTCTCGATTTCAGGTTCCGACTTTGTCGAAATGTTTGTTGGTGTCGGCGCGTCGCGCGTGCGCGACATGTTCGAGCAGGCGAAGAAGCATGCACCATGCATCATCTTCATCGACGAGATCGACGCCGTGGGTCGTCAGCGAGGCGCAGGCCTTGGCGGCGGGCACGACGAACGTGAACAGACCCTCAACCAGCTGCTGGTGGAGATGGACGGCTTTGAAGGTAATGACGGCGTCATCGTCATCGCCGCTACCAACCGTCCCGATGTTCTGGATCCGGCGCTGCTGCGTCCCGGTCGATTCGATCGTCAGGTCAACGTACCGCTGCCGGACATTCGCGGTCGCGAGCAGATCCTTAAAGTACACATGCGCAAGATTCCGGCTGCCGACGATGTCGTGCCGAGTGTGCTTGCGCGAGGCACGCCGGGATTTTCCGGTGCTGACCTGGCCAACCTCGTTAACGAGGCGGCACTGTTTGCGGCGCGAGCCGGCAAGCGTGTGGTCAACATGGAAGAGTTCGAGCTTGCGAAAGACAAAGTCCTCATGGGCGTCGAACGTCGTTCCATCGTCATGCCCGAAGACGAACGCCGCAACACGGCCTATCACGAAACCGGCCACGCCGTGGTCGCGAAAGTGCTGGGCGAGGACACTGATCCGGTGCACAAGGTCACGATCATTCCGCGCGGTCGCGCGCTCGGTGTGACGATGCAGCTGCCCGAAGAAGATCGCTACAGTCACAACCGCGAATTTCTGCTCGCCAGAATTGCGGTGTTGATGGGTGGGCGAATTGCTGAAGAGGTGTTCATGGATCAGATGACCACCGGCGCCTCAAACGATTTTGAGCGGGCGACAGAGCTGGCTCAGAACATGGTGATGCGCTGGGGTATGAGCGATGCGCTCGGCCCACGTGTTTATGGCGACAGCCAGAACGAGGTATTCCTCGGTCGTGACATGGGTAACCAGAGCAACGTCTCGGACGCGACGGCGCAAAAAGTTGATGCCGAGATTTCGCGCATCATCAACGAGCAGTACGATCGCGCCAAGAAGATTCTGGAAGACAAATCTGAAACCGTTCACAACATGGCGAAAGCGTTGCTTGAGTACGAGACGATCGATGCCGATCAGATCGACGAGATCATGGACGGTAAGGAACCGACGCCGCCGGCGGACTGGGAGCCTCCGACAAATGACGGTGATGACTCCGACTCATCTACACCTTCAGGTGATGCGCCGACCATCGAGCCCAAGCTCGACGGCCCGGCGGACGCACCGGCCTGACGTCTGAAGCGTCAGCCGGATCGACGAAAAGCCCCGCGAATGCGGGGCTTTTTTTGGCGCTACACTTAGGTCCATGACCTCACCACAAAGTCTCGATTGCGCCGGGCGCACGCTTGACCTGTCGCGGACAGCGATCATGGGCATCCTGAACGTGACGCCGGATTCGTTTTCCGACGGCGGCCAGCACTTCAGGACCGATGCCGCGATCGACCAGGCCGCTCGCATGGTCGATGAGGGTGCCGACATTATCGACATTGGCGGCGAATCCACCCGGCCCGGCGCCGACCCGGTAACGCCCGAGCAGCAGATCGAACGGGTGGTCCCCGTCATCGAAGCCATTGCAGATCGTTTTGATGTGCCGATTTCCATCGACACGTCAGATCCGTTCGTCATGGGCCAGGCGGTCAATGCCGGCGCCGGACTGATCAACGACATTCGCGCTCTGACAGAGCCCGGCGCGCTGGAAACGGCGGTAAAACTTCGCGTACCCGTGTGTGTTATGCACATGAAGGGAACACCGGAAACAATGCAGAATGAACCCCGCTACGATGACGTCGTTGCTGAGGTTGCCGAGTTTCTGATGCAGCGCCAGCAGGCGTGCATCGATGCAGGTATGGCGCGAGAGCGTATTGTCGTTGATCCCGGTTTTGGATTCGGCAAATCAACTGAACACAACCTTCAGTTGCTCGAACATCTTGATCGTTTTGCCGGACTCGGTTCTCCGTTGCTGGCGGGGCTTTCGCGTAAAGGCATGATCAGCGTGCTGCTTGGACTGCCGGTAGACCAGCGTATGCATGCGAGCGTTGCACTGGCGATGCTGGCGGTTCAGCGCGGCGCGAGTATTGTGCGTGTGCACGATGTACGCCCAACACATGATGCGATTCGAATGATCGAGTCCGTGAGAATTTAAGACAGAAACCCCAGGTCCAGGTACACAGGAGTGGAGTGTGGCTAAGCGTTTTTTTGGTACTGACGGCATACGAGGACGGGTTGGCATTGATCCAATCACGCCGGAGCGCGTCATGCATCTTGGCTGGGCCGCGGGACGCGTCCTCGGCAAGAGCGGACAGAGCAAGGTCGTTATCGGTAAAGACACGCGAGTGTCCGGTTACCTTCTGGAGTCCGCGCTTCAGGCGGGGCTGGCGGCCGCAGGTACGAACGTGACTCTGCTCGGCCCGATGCCGACGCCCGCGATCGCCTATATCACCCAGACAACCCGGGCCGACGCCGGCATCGTCATCAGTGCATCGCACAATCCCTATCACGACAACGGCATCAAGTTTTTTTCTCCAGCCGGGCGCAAGCTGCCGGATTCGGTTGAGTTCGCCATTGAAGAAGCGATGGGCCAGCCGATGGAAACCGTGGATTCACAGCACCTCGGCAAAGCCATGCGCTTTGAAGACGCCAAAGGGCGCTACATCGAATTCTGTAAAGGCACGGTGCCTCAGCGAGTCAAATTTGACGGCCTTAAGATCGTTGTTGATTGTGCGAACGGGGCGGGCTACCAGGTCGCTCCGCATGTATTTGAAGAACTCGGCGCACAGGTTATTCCGATCTATGACAAACCCGACGGCTTCAACATCAATGACGGATGTGGCTCGACGTATCCGCAGGCGCTGCGCACAGCGGTGCGCGCACACGAGGCGGACATCGGTCTCGCGCTCGACGGTGACGGTGACCGGGTGTTGCTGTGTGACGAAAAAGGCGAGCTCATCGACGGTGATCAGATTCTTTACGTGCTCGCCATGCGCCGCAAACAGGCCGGTGATCTGAGCGGCGGTATTGTTGGAACGGTGATGACCAACCTCGGTCTGGAACTCGCCTGCGCCGACAACGAAATTCCGTTCGCCCGATCCAAGGTTGGCGATCGATACGTGCTTGAGAAACTGGTCGAGCACAACTGGCAGCTCGGTGGTGAATCTTCAGGACACATCATCTGTCTCGACAAGAGCAGTACCGGT
>CALHMG010000075.1 GCA_938034705.1 uncultured Gammaproteobacteria bacterium | reverse complement strand
AAGGTTGTGCCAAGTAGTAGTTAAACCGCTCCTCATCCACTAGGGGCCGACTAGGGGCCAAGGGATGAAGAGCATCTGTTTTTAGGGGTAGTAACTGTCAGTAAGTGGCTGGCAGCTAAAAGAAAAAAGTGGCGCGCCCGGAAGGATTCGAACCTCCGACCTTCTGGTTCGTAGCCAGACACTCTATCCAACTGAGCTACGGGCGCTCCGAGGCGCCAGATTCTACAGAAAACCCTGCAGCAGGGATACGTTTCGGATGCCTTATTTTTAGGCCGGATTAGTCCCGGCGGGCACAGGTTCGGAGGATAGAAAAAGGCCCGCATCCAAGCCGGATGCGAGCCTTTGAACCTTGATTTGTGGTCAGGGTATCAGCCGATGCTCATCGTCACACCGCTGCCTGTCGCGGTGCCAGATGTGGCCGTCATGTTGTACGTCGAGCCTGATGACAGATCGAAACCGCGAGCGGCCATCGCTGCGGCTCCGGCACCGAACACGGCGTTACCGGACGAATCCGCGGTCGTGTCGATCGTGAACGTACTGGTTCCCTGGGTAATCAGGATGCGCACCGCGGCGCCTGGTGTGAGTCCGGAAACGGATCCGAAAATCCCGCCGGAACTGCTTGCCGTGGTTGTTCCAAACGTCAGCGAACCTGAGCCACCACCCGAACTACCGCCGGAGCTGGTGCTTCCGCCTGAGCTCGTGCTGCCGCCGGAACTGGTGCTTCAACCTGAACTCGTGCTGCCGCCGGAACTCGTGCTTCCACCCGAACTCGTGCTGCCACCAGAGCTGGTGCTTCCGCCTGAACTCGTGCTGCCGCCGGAACTGGTGCTGCCTGCGCCGCCGCCTGCCGTGACACCGGGCGATGTCTGGGCGTGTGCGGGTAACAGGACACTGTCGATTACGGGACGCGTCCAGACCGGTGCCGTGATAATTCCGGCGCCAGAAAATACTGCGGTAATCAGCCGGCGTCGCTGGTTAGGTTGTTGCTTGCTTGTCTTTTCTACATCGTTGTTGGGTTGATTCATTGCTCTATATCCTCAGATCAGCGGTTAGCAGCGCGGCTCGGTTCTCCCATTCAGGCGTCCATGGAAGCCTGAAAACCGTTGGTCACACCGGGAGATACCGCGCTCCCAGAGGACTCAGCCGCCTGTCTGCCTGAAAAGGATATCGAAATCGGGCACTTAGGGATACCTCTTAAAGCACATTATTATAAACAGCTTATAAATTAATCAGATAGGTTCCGAATCGGATGTCTGTCCCCGGTGTTCGGCGACGGGCGAGCGCCGCCACGCTGTCGCTCTAAGGGTCGCGGCGTGGGGAGGCCGTTACGCGCCTGTCGCTGGATCTGGCTGGCTGCAAGGACCGCAATCGACGGCAACGCCGTCAACTGACCGTCGACGGCGGCTTCACCCGGACATCGGGAGAGCCCACAGAATCAATATGTTGGGGAGCCTTAAGGGAGCCGATGAATCTCGCGGGGTGCGGGGTATTCGGCCACCGGCGGCAAAAGAACAAATGGCGGAGAGAGATGGATTCGAACCCTCGATGAGGCTATAAACCCCATACTCCCTTAGCAGGGGAGCGCCTTCAGCCACTCGGCCACCTCTCCGCACGCAGCTGCCTTTTTGAAGCGGCAACCGAAGGCGAAGGATAACGATCTAGCGGCAGAGGGTAAAGGCGAACAGCACGGGAGTTGGACGCCGACTGTCGGCGACAGACAATGAACCGAGGGTTTTGGCGGGGTAACCGAGCAGTCCCCAGAGATCTCTGAGAAAAGGCGGGTTGAAGTGTTACAGGCTGCGCCTTCGAATGAGGCAGTTAGCCCTTCGCGGTTGCTGGCATGGTCGGGTTTGACGCGATGTCAGATCGCCGCGTACGCGGACGGCAAAGATGATCAGCGATTGAAGATCGGCGATCAGCCTTTGGAGTCCGCGCTCTTTGGATCAGCACTTTCCGCATTCGCATCAGGAGCGACTTCTTCGCCGTTTTCCTGTCGAATACGTTCGTAAATTTCTTCGCGGTGTACAGGAACCTCTTTGGGCGCATTGATTCCAATGCGAACCTGGTTCCCTTTAATACCCAGAACGGTGACCTGAACATCGTCTCCGATGTTTAAGGTTTCTCCGATCCGTCTTGTTAATATCAGCATCGAGCCAGTCTCCTGCGCGACAAGTTTCCTTACCGGTGCGCGGACCCCCTACCCTCGTGCGATTAGTGCGGGTTGGTCCAGTCAGGTGACCTTACAACTGACTTCCTTTATCTCGATCGCTCTGACATCCACGCCAGACAAACGACCCTCCTCAAGAGACGCTGGAAGAACATTGGTCACCCCGTTACAAGCCTAAGTATATACCCCTGAATTGGCCGGATCGTATCCGGGGAAATATCGGGAGGATCGCCCAATGGTATGGGCTTTTGGCACTAAATCGAGCCTGAATCAGGCCTCATCAAGGCGAAATGCGCGGTGCAGGGCCCTCACGGCCAGCTCCGCATACTTGTCCTCAACCACCACGGAAATCTTGATTTCTGACGTGGAAATCATCTGTATGTTGATGTTTTCGGCTGACAACGCCTCAAACATCGTCGCCGCGATACCGGTATGAGACCGCATGCCGACACCCACCGCCGAGATCTTGGCGATATGTTCATCGCCGGAAATGCTGGCCGCACCCAGTTCACTGATAATCGGCTCCAGCAGCGCCAGCGTAGCCTCCATTTCGGCGCGCCGAACGGTGAAGGTAAGGTCTGTCATGCCGTCGTCGCCGATATTCTGCACGATCATATCGACGTTGAAGTCCGCATCCGAAACCGCACCAAATATGGCATGTGCAATGCCGGTCTTGTCAGGCACGGCGCGAATCGTAATTTTCGCGTCATCAAGGTCATGGGTGATACCAGAAACGCTGGGTTGCTCCACGGTGTCATCTTCCTCAAAGGTAATCAGGGTTCCAGGGCCGGGTTCGAATGAAGACAGAACCCGGATTGGAATTTGGTAGCGACCGGCAAACTCGACCGAACGCGTCATCAGCACTTTCGCGCCAAGACTTGCGAATTCGAGCATCTCTTCGACGGTAATTCGATCGAGGCGTCGAGCGTCGGGCACGATACGCGGGTCCGCGGTGTAAACGCCGTCAACGTCTGTATAGATGCGGCACTCATCAGCCTTTAACGCGGCCGCGAGCGCAACCGCCGTTGTGTCAGAGCCACCGCGACCGAGCGTGGTGATATTGCCCTGCTCGTCAACACCCTGAAAACCGGCCGCCACGACGACTCGCCCGGCGTCCAGATCCGCGCGCATCTTGTCAGGGTTGATGTCCTTTATTCGCGCACTGCCATGGCGCGAGTCGGTCACGATCGGAATCTGCGCGCCAGTGTAGGACCTCGCCGGCTGTCCGCGCTGTTCAAGCGCCATCGACAGCAGCGCGATGGTGATCTGTTCGCCCGTAGACAGCAGCACGTCGGATTCTCGCGCCGAGCCTTTCGGGTTGATCTCCGCGGCCATCTCCACGAGCGCGTCCGTGGACTTGCCCATGGCCGACACGACGACAACCACATCCTCGCCATCGGCCCGGTGCTTCATCAGCGTCTCGGCGACGGCATTGATGCGCTCCACGTCGGCGACGGACGTGCCACCAAATTTGCATACGACAGTAGTCATAGGATTCTGTTTACAGTGTTCTTGTCGTTACTGGAGATCAGGCGTTGGATTCGAGCCAGCCCGTCACCGAGTCCAGCGCAGCGTCGAGCCCGGCCACATCAGTGCCGCCGCCCTGCCCGAGTTCAGGCTTGCCGCCACCTTTGCCACCAAGCTGTTCGGTCAGCGACCCGACAAGCTTGCCCGCATGCACGCCGGGCGCCAGATCTTTGGTCACGCCAGCAATAACCGACACCTTGTCGTCGCGCACGCTGCCAATAACCACAACACCACTGCCGAGCTTGTTCTTTAGCTGGTCCATCATGGAACGCAGCGCTTTGGGGTCAACGCCATCTCGGCGAAGCACCAGCGTCTTCACACCGGCGACCTCTTTAGCCTCGTCCATTGGATCAGACCCGCTGCCGGCGACGGCCGCCTGGGCACGCAGCTGTTCGAGCTCGCGCTCAAGCTCGCGGTTGCGCTTAACCATCTGGGTGATCTTGTCTTCGACATCGTCCCGTCCGGTTTTGACGTTCTCGGCCAGGCGATCAATCAGCGCACTCTGATCCGACAGATACTCGAACGCCCCAGGCCCCGTCAGGGCCTCGATTCTTCGAATCCCGGCCGCGACACCTGTCTCTGAAATAATCTTCATCAGGCCAATGTCACCGGTTCGATCGACGTGGGTACCGCCACAGAGCTCGAACGACGCTGAGCCCATGCGAATGGTGCGAACCACATCGTCATACTTTTCACCGAACAGCGCCGCAGCGCCACCGGCTTTGGCGTCATCGATGTTCATTTCCGCGACTTCGATCGGATGATTCGCGCGGATCTCGTTGTTGACGATGCTCTCGATGGACGCGATCTGTTCACCAGATACGGGCTCGAAGTGCGAGAAGTCAAAGCGCAGACGGTCCGGTGCAACAAGCGAACCCTTTTGCTGTACGTGATCGCCCAGCACCTGCTGCAGGGCCGCGTGCAGCAAATGCGTTGCCGAGTGATTGTTGATCGTCACGGCACGCAGATCGGCATCGACGCTAGCCTGCGCAACCGCGCCTACGCTCATCTCGCCCTCGGTGAGCCTGCCGTAGTGGCCAATTGCGCCACCGGGAAGCTTCTGCGTGTCGGACACGACAAAAACGCCGCCTTCACCAGATCTGATCACACCCTGGTCGCCAACCTGACCACCGCTTTCGGCATAAAACGGTGTCTTCTGAAGCACGACGACGCCGTCGGCGCCGGCAGCAAGACGATCGGCCTGCTCGGTACCCGAGACCAGCGCCATGATCTTCGCATCAGTGATTTCAAGATGGTCGTAGCCGTCGAACTCACTCGTTCCGGCATTTTCAACCGACACCTTCTCAACAGAACCAAACTGGCTCGCCGCACGCGCCCGCGTGCGCTGCCCTTCCATCTCGGCTTCAAAGCCTTTGGTGTCGATCTCAAGACCCTGCTCGCGCGCGACGTCGGCGGTCAGGTCAATCGGAAATCCGTAGGTATCGTAGAGCTTGAACACCACATCGCCCGGAATAGTCTTGCCGTCGAGGTTGCTGACTTCGGCATCGAGGATTTTCAAACCCTGATCCAGCGTTTCGGCAAACCGGTCGCCTTCCTGAGCCAGCACGCGCTCGACGTGGGGCGCCGCTTCGCGCAGTTCGGGGAACGCGTCACCCATCTCGTCGACGAGTGGCTGAACCAGCTTGTGCATGAAGCGGGCTTCGCCACCGGACTGATATCCGTGGCGAATCGCGCGGCGGATAATGCGTCTTAACACGTAACCACGACCTTCGTTGGAAGGCATCACGCCATCGGCGATCAAAAAGCCGGTTGAACGTATGTGATCGGCGATGACGCGAAGGGACTTGTCTTCGCGATCTTCAATACCCGTAACCTCGGAAGCCGCGCCGATCAGATTCTGAAAGAGATCGATCTCATAGTTGCTGTGAACGCCCTGCAAGATAGCCGCCAGGCGTTCAAGCCCCATGCCGGTATCAACCGATGGCGCTGGAAGATTCGACATGGTGCCGTCGGCCGCTTTGTTGAACTGCATGAACACCAGATTCCAGATCTCGATGTAACGGTCACCGTCTTCTTCGGGCGTTCCCGGTGGTCCGCCAGCCACGTCGGGCCCGTGATCGAAAAATATTTCCGTGCAGGGTCCGCACGGGCCGGTATCGCCCATGGCCCAGAAGTTGTCGTGAGCGCCGATCCGTGCAAAACGTGATTCCGGCACGCCCATCTTTTTCATCCAGATGTCGGCAGCTTCATCGTCCTCTTCAAAGACCGTGACCCAAAGCTTGTCTTCAGGCAGGCCATAGCCAACCGTCAGCAGCTCCCACGCGCGTTCAATCGCAACTTCCTTGAAATAGTCGCCAAACGAAAAGTTGCCCAGCATCTCGAAGAACGTGTGATGACGCGCGGTATAGCCAACGTTGTCCAGGTCGTTGTGCTTGCCGCCGGCGCGAACGCAGCGCTGGGACGTGGTCGCCTTGTTGTAATCCCGCTTTTCGATGCCGGTAAAAACATCTTTGAACTGCACCATGCCGGCGTTGGTGAACAGCAACGTCGGGTCATCATGGGGGACGAGCGAACTCGACGACACGATCTCATGGTCGTACCCGTTAAAGAAATCGAGAAACTTCTGGCGAATATCGCGCGTTTGCATACCGTTAAACTTCTGTTTGTCGTGATTCGTTACTTAAAAATTACTGCCAAACTCTCCGAGCACTCGCCTCACCTGGTCTGAGGTAAATCCGCGATTAGACAGAAAATTAGCCCGCTTGGCCCAGTCCTGATAGGAACTCGGCCGGGTCTCTCCATACTTCAGGGTGCGCACACGTTCGAGCTCTTCGATCCAGCGATGATCGTTAAAATCGAGGTACTCATCGACGATCCCGTCGTCGACACCCTTTTCTCTCAACTCATACGCAATTCGCACCGGCCCGTAGCCACCGTTTCGCCGCGAGTGAACCAGCGTCTCGGCGTAACGTTGATCACTGATCATCCGGTCTTCGACCAGCTGTGAGATCACAACATCGACGGTGCCTCGACCATGTCCTTTGGCCAGCAGCTTGGTCTGCAGCTCGCGTACGGCATGTTCGCGTCTCGCCAACATGGCCATAGCGGAATCCCGAGCTTTCTCCTCGGGATCGCGGTCATCGTTTTTTCGTCGCGGT
>CALHMG010000074.1 GCA_938034705.1 uncultured Gammaproteobacteria bacterium | reverse complement strand
TCGCTCAACGGCGCGTCGCGAGAGATCATTCGCGATAAGCGAGATGTCTGGTGCTACCTGCCTGATGAAAAACGCGGCGTACACCAGTCGCGAAAAATCGAGCCCGAAACAAAGTTTCCTTCAATCCTTCCAGAGTCGCTGGTGCAGCTTGAACAGTCTTATCGTTTCGAGCTGGGTGCTGACGAACGCGTTGCCGGCCGCGTGGCTCAGCGAGTCGACATCTATCCCAAAGACTCTTATCGATACGGCCTGATGCTGTGGATCGACAAGGAAACAGGCCTGATGCTGCGCGCAGACATGGTGAGCGATCAGGGCCGCCCGGTAGAGCAGTACATGTTCGTAGAGATCGACTACGACGACACGATTAGCGCGGATGAGTTAGCCCCGTCCACGCCGAAAGAGAACCTCGTCTGGCACGGCGATGACGCAGTAACGTTAAATATTCCCGCCGCTTCGTCGGAAGATGAGTGGAAAGCGAGTTCGTTGCCACAGGGATTTGCACTTTTGCGGTATCTCCGCAAGCCCTCTTCAGTGCAAAATATGGCGGTGCATCACCTGGTGTACTCAGACGGACTGGCAACGATTTCGGTGTTTATCGATCCGGCCAAGGCCAGCGCAGAAAATCGTGTTCTCGGTGACAGCCAAATGGGTGCCGTGCACGCGTTCGGCGCCACCATCTCTGGTCATCAGGTAACCGCTATAGGCGAGGTGCCCGCCGCCTCCGTCCGCCGCATCGCAGAGTCGATGACAAAGCAGTAGCCTGGGAACCTTATGTCTCTTTTAAAATTCTGGCGAAGTGTGTCGTTCTTGATTGAGAACGCTGCTTCGAAGAAGACAGCCTCAATTCTGACCATCGCGGCCTGCCTGTCACTCAGTGGCGGCATCGCGAATGCGCAAATCGGGGTTACGTCGCTCCCGGACTTCGCTTCACTGGTTAAGACCAATTCGCCCGCCGTGGTGAATATCAGTACCGATCAACTTATCAAAAAGCCCAAGGTGAAAGCGCCTGGCGGGGACGATTCAGACAGCAATTCTGAAGGGCCTGAATTCGACGACTTCCTGAAAGAATTTCTCGAAGGACAGCCTTCCAGAGAGGCGAAGTCACTCGGGTCAGGGTTTGTGATTTCCCCGGATGGCATCATCATGACATCGGCGCACGTCATCGAAGATGCCAAACGCATCATCGTCCGACTCGCAGACCGGCGCGAAAAAGTCGCAGAGGTTATCGGACTGGATCGCAAAAGCGATGTTGCGGTACTCAAGATCGACGCCGAAGATCTGACGACGGTGGCGATTGGAAACCCCGACGACCTCGAAGTGGGGGAGTGGGTGCTTGCGATCGGTTCACCATTCGGGTTTGAGAGTTCTGCGACAGCCGGCATCGTGTCGGCAAAAGGGCGCAGCCTGCCCAACGAGAACTACGTACCGTTTATTCAAACTGACGTTGCCATCAACCCGGGTAACTCCGGCGGACCACTGTTCAACTTGAACGGCGAAGTCATCGGGGTTAACGCACAGATCTACAGCCGCACCGGCGGCTTTATGGGTCTGTCTTTCGCCGTGCCGATTGATCTGGCCATGCGTATCGGTGACCAGCTGCGCGATAGCGGTCGTGTCAGCCGAGGCTGGCTGGGCGTCGCAATTCAGGAGGTGACACCCGAGATGGCCGAGTCCCTTGGGATGCTGGTACCTCGCGGCGCGCTGATTACCGAAGTACTGGGTGACGGCCCGGCGGCAAATTCCGACCTCAAGGCCGGCGACGTGGTTGTTGCATTCAACGAGATCCCTATCGAGAACATGGCGCAGCTGCCGCCGGTGGTTGGGCAGACCGCCGTTGAGAGTTCCGTACTCGTAGATATTGTCCGTGACTCTGAGCCCATGCAGATCGAGGTCAAGGTCGGCGAACTGCCGAACGATGACCAGATTGCAGAATCGGCGTCTGAGCCGCTTTCCGTGCCCGGGTCAGATGTCCCGGCACCGGACGCCGCAGAGCCTGAAAAACGTCCGGATGAGAAGTCCGTCGACCCCGAGGATGCCGATTCTCTTCAGGCGCCAGCAGATTCGGACGACCCCTTCAATCTGGAAGGAATCCCCGCGACGGCGCCCCGCAGCAGTAAAGAGCTCGGCTGAGCCCTTCACCCCGGCGTCACCCCAAAGCGTCTGAAGGATCCGATTGAACTAAAGCCCGTGTTTGCGCCGGGGCCGCCCGCCGATTGCCTGAATCACAGGCGCCGGGGCGGGCATGAGCGACATCCCTGGTGCCTCCAATGTCCCCAGGGCTCACTTCGGCGGTTTTTCGTGGCTTGCCAGCGACCGTTGGCGCGGAAAATGGCCATTGTCGGTGCCGATCCAGCTACAATACGGCCATCGGCAACAGGCGCACTTGTATAACCGGATACCGCGCCAAACCGCCCAAGATCCCGATTCTTTGTGCTTGAGGCTTCAGCAGCGGCTGAGGCCTTGAAAACGTGTGCGGGTTGTCTTCATTCACTGCAGCAGCGACCAGATACTCAAAATACCGATGGAAAGTCTTGAACAGAAGCGGATTCGAAACTTCGCCATCATTGCGCACATTGATCATGGAAAGTCGACGCTCGCGGATCGATTCATTCAGCACTGCGGCGGCCTGACCGCGCGCGAGATGAGTACCCAGGTGCTCGACTCGATGGATATCGAGCGCGAGCGGGGCATTACGATCAAGGCCCAGAGTGTGACGCTGGCGTACACCGCTAAAGACGGTGAGACCTATCAGCTCAATCTCATCGATACCCCCGGGCACGTCGACTTCAGTTACGAAGTTTCCCGATCGCTGGGCGCCTGCGAGGGCGCGATTCTGGTGGTCGATGCCGCCCAGGGTGTAGAAGCTCAGACTGTCGCGACGTGTTACACCGCGGTGGATCTCGGACTTGAGGTGATACCGGTACTGAATAAAATCGACCTCCCGGCTGCCGATCCCGACCGCGTGTGCGAGGAGATCGAAGAAGTCATTGGCATCGACTGTACTGACGCGGTGCAGGTCAGCGCCAAGACAGGCATCGGTGTTGAGGACGTACTTGAGCGCATCGTTACCGAGCTCCCGCCTCCTGTCGGTGACACCGAACCCAGTCTCAAGGCCATGATCATGGATTCATGGTTCGATAATTATCTTGGAACCGTGGCACTGGTTCGCGTTATCGAAGGCGTGATGAAGCCCAAGGCGCGCATCAAGATGATGGCGACCGGGGGTGAATACAATATCGATGAGATCGGCCGATTCACACCCAAGCGCACGCCGGTGCAGGCGTTGCCCGCGGGCGATGTGGGTTACATGGTCGGCGGTATCAAGGAAATTACCCAGGCGCGAGTCGGTGACACGATCACCGACGCCAAGAGCCCAACGGCAGAGCCGCTTGAAGGTTTTCGTGAGGTCAAGCCTACGGTGTTCGCGGGGCTTTACCCGGTGAACAGTGCCGAGTTTGAGCAGTTCCGTGAGGCGCTCGAAAAGCTCAGTCTCAACGACGCCTCGATCGTTTACGAGCCCGAGACTTCCCAGGCGCTCGGATTTGGATTCAGATGTGGCTTTCTCGGGATGCTCCATATGGAGATCATTCAGGAGCG
>CALHMG010000073.1 GCA_938034705.1 uncultured Gammaproteobacteria bacterium | reverse complement strand
GCCCGAATCTTGTCGTCGTGATCCAGGTTGTTCTTTCGAATTCGCTGCAACTCGCTTGCAGCCCGAGTGTTGTTCCAGAACCAGTCGCCAACCTGACGACTCGACGGCATTCCCTCGGCCATGGCGGCTTCGGCAAAGTACGCTTTCATGTCGTCTGCACAAAATCGCATTCGAAGCAGATCAGACATCTCGTCGTTCGGGTTGGTAGCAGGACTGTCAGTATCAAAACGCTCGAGAAAGTCCGCCGCCTGATCGAGTGAAAGTCCGCTCAGACCTGTCGTGGTGCGACCAAACCTTGTGCGCGCACGCTCCCATGCCGGTCGCAGTGCGGCAACCTCGTCCGCGATCGAATCACCGCGCGAAAGCTGCGGAGCCTGCCAACTCTCGTCGCCCGACTCACTTGGATCTTCCTCGGCGTAGTCTTCAAGAATTACCGGTCCATCACTTCGATCGAGCAGCGACAACGCGCTACGCAAAACCTTTTTCTGAAATTCCCCTCCGTCGATATAAGGCCCCAGTGGGCGACCCAGCTCAAACGGAACGAACAACGCCCGTGGGGGCATGATTTTTTCCAGATGCAGACGCACCAGTCCAACAACAACCGTCGCTATTCCAGCCCGCTCAAGATAAACAGCAAGCGCGCTCACGGCACGCGTACAGTTTGGTCAAACAGGCAGGAAAACTACAGTGTCAACGCCATCGGCCTTCAACCATTGAGACAGGCCAGCCGCCTCGGCCTCCATCGTCGTCGGATCTGTCGCACCCATGAACGAGTAGTGTGTACCCGCGACGGCGCCAACCTCGCCAGCCACCGACATCTCGGCAAGCGCTTTTCGCGGGAAGATCGACTCAATATTTGCTATTGCCGCCGTGCGATCGAAATTGGACGAAATATGACTGACCAGAATATTTTCGTCCGGGACCTCATCGGTAAAGACACGATAACCCGCATCGCCTCCCTTAAACGGTCGATCACCACGTTGTATCAAACCCGCCGATGAAACAATCGCAACCTTGCGATCTGTCATCGATCCGGGAGATACGAACGGCTTGTCTTCAAAGCTTGGACATTCAAGAGCCTCAAGCGCCTCTCGACCTGCTTCGTGCAGATCAGCGAGTCGAACCATAATGCAACCTCCTGCATCTATTCTGAAATTTGCTATTTCTATTGGCGATCATTTTCTCGCCCGTCAGCCGCGCAATCGCGGTCGCGATCGGACCGCCTTGTGTAAGTTGTCCTGCTAAAAGTGTTCAGACCAGGGATCTGAACTGGACCCGGCCAGACCGGACCAAAGCGAAGGACAACCAGCGCAGCGGATCACCTCACCCAACCATTATGCGGGTTCACAAGCGCCACAACCAGCAACCCGCACGCTATCATTTCGCAAAAACGCACGCAGACCCGCGACTTTCACCGAGAGCCCGAATGAACATTCCTGGAACCGTTGTACAAGACACCATCGTCCCTGCTCGCGAACCCTGGAGTGGCACCCTCGCGAAGGGCCAGACGCTCAGACTCGTCGATCTGGAAGGGCAGCAGGCCATCGACTTCCTGTGTTACAACGCCGATGATCCTGGTGAGCGCTATCACGCGCCCAACACTATCAAAGTGCCGCGTAACATATTTCTCGGCAAAGACAGCATTTTGCGGTCGTCACTGGCGAGACCGATGATGACAATTGTCGAAGACACCTGCGGGCGCCATGACACGATTTTCGGCTGCTGTTCTTTCGAGGTCGATGACGTTCGTTACGGCAAACACAACGCCCGCAGCTGTCAGAGCAACTTCGAAACCGAACTCAAACGCCATAACCTTGGCAAAGAACACATTGTTCCGAACGCGAATTTCTTCATGTATGTACCAGTCGCAACGGACGGTGCGGCGGAAATTGTTGACGGCCTGTCCAAACCAGGCGACTACATCGACCTGCGAGCGGAGATGAACATCCTTGCGGTTTTGTCCAACTGCCCGGAGGAACTCAATCCGGCGGCCGGTAGCGGACCAACGCCAATCCGCGTTGTTATTTTTGAGCCCGAATGCTGAATCGTCAGACGACGATTACCCGGCCTTCGTTTGCCGAACTCTCCACCACCCTGCCAATAATTGCTGTCGCGTCATAGCCGTTCTGACGAAGTCGCTCAACCGCAGACGGTGCATTAGCCTCGGGTATCGTTGCCAGCAGCCCACCCGCGGTTTGAGGGTCAAAGAGCAGCTGCCAGCGATCGCTTTCGCCGCTGATCCGACGCTCGACTCGGGTGGCATCCAGAGCGTTACCCGGTGCCAGCGTGCTGGCAAAACCCGAATTTGTCAGCTCGGCCGCGCCGGCGAGCAGCGGCACGGCTCGAAGATCGAGCTCGACCTCCACGTGACTGGCGCACGCAATCTCATCAAGATGTCCAAGCAACCCAAACCCCGTGACGTCGGTAAGCGCGCCCGCTCCAAGGTCAATACAAATTTGCGCCGCTTTTTGATTCGACAGCAGCATGCTTTCGAAAGTCGTCACCAGATCGGAGTGAGACGCCTCACCGCGCATGTCGGCAGCTAACACAACGCCGGTGCCAATACCCTTGGTTACGATCACCACATCACCAATCGCCGCACGGGATTTTGTAACCAGACGATCGCGTTCACCAAAGCCGTTTACCGTGAGGCCGAACGTTAGTTCAGCGCCCTCTGCCGTGTGGCCACCAATCAGCGTTGCTCCGGCGTCTCCAAGAACTTCGAGCGTGCCTCTTAAAACCGAGTCGAGCTCAGATGCGATGATATGAGAACCCGCAAATGGCAGCGTGACGGCCGCAAGCGCACTGTGTGGCGTCGCCCCCATCGCATACAGATCACCAAGACAGTGATTGGTCGCAATGCGGGAAAAAAGATAGGCATCGTCGGTGAAAGCACGAAACTGGTCTACTGACTGAACAAGGATCTTGCCGGCGGGAACCTCGATTGCGGCCGCATCATCAGGCGCCCCCACACCAAGCACGAGTCCCGGAGCCTCCGGGATATCCAGACCACCGATCACTTCGCGCAAAACCGATGCAGGCACCTTGGCGCCGCATCCTCCGCACCGCATGGTGTCGGGCTCGTTTGAATCTGCATTCATCGATGGAATGTTTCTGTATTTGTCCATCCACTTGCGGTCGATACGGTCCTTCCACGACCACACCCACCTGCCTGACACCGTAAACGCGCCACGGGAGGCGATGGCGTAACGATCACCCGTAGAAATCAACGCCAGGATATTTCGCTGAGGAACGTAGTCGACAAGAGACCCTGAATTGACACGGGCGCGCAGGTTCTCTGCGAGTACCGGCCCCTGTCGAACCGCATAGACACCCGCCTTGGGCAGCGAGTGATTCCGCATGGTTGCGCAATCGCCAGCCGCAAAGAGACTCTCCTCGGAGACGGACTGCAGGTTGTCGTTGATACTGATGAACCCGCGATCATCCTTGTCGACATCCAGATCACGAAGCCAGGACGCGGGCGCAGCGCTCGTTACCAGAACCACATGCGTCGCCGATACGCGTTCGCCACTCTCCAGCACCACCGCATCTTTTTCTACCTCTGATACTGCGCTTGCCATATGAACGATGACGTTTCGCTCTTGCAAAACCTCCAGAAATTTCTTGCGCACAGCGGGCGCATGACTTGGCAACAGGTCAGCTCCACGCCCGATCAGTTTGAATACGACATAACTATCCGGCGATTTGGCGCGAAGCCGATGTTGAAGAGAGAGAATCAGCTCTACACCACCCGCACCGGCACCGATGACGACAACCTCGCCTTCTTTTTTGCTGATCAGATCCGCTTCAGCATCCGCCCACTGACGTCTGAACACGTCAACCGGCTTCACCTTAAGCGCGAGTTCATGCCCTCTTATTCTGGAAACATCGGGAGCCGATCCAATGTCGACGCTAACCGTATCAAATGACAGATCCGGCCTGCCGGGTATCGAGATGCGCCGACTCTGAAAGTCGATTGCGTTGACGCTGCCATGAATCAACCGAACGCCACAGAGTCGGCACAGTCGCAGAAGATCGATGTGTGCCTCTTCTACCGAATAGTGCTCGGCCAGTAACCCTGGCAGCATCCCGGAATAAGGTGTCTGGACGTCTCGCGTGACCAGCGTAATGCGCAGCCCCGGCTCGGGACGCATCGCCAGTTTGCGAATCACCTCGACGTGGCTATGGCCCCCGCCGACCAGCACAAGGTCGTGGACAACCGGGTCGTGTAAATCACTTGGACTCATGAGCGCGATGATACGCCATCGATCGACGTCACGGTGTCACAGGCGCTTAACAGTGCAGCCTCAACGGATCGAACATGAGCAATGCAATCAGTGGACGGCGAGATTGGCCAGACGGCGCATCTCAACGAGTGCTTCTTCCCGTGACACAAGACCCTGACAGAATCTTAACAACAGCAGCTTTGCCTGCGGCGACCCCAGATGCAGCAGATCGAGGAAGGCACGTTCGTGCACCTCCAGCTCTGCCTCGGGGCTATTGTTGTCGTCTGTGATGATCAAAACTCGGCACTTCGTAATGCTGATTTGTACTGTCAGTCTAGCCGACCCTGCGCGTACCGTTTTACCTGTAACCCGATAATTCGGGACGCACCCCCAGGGAACATGGCGTTGACAAGCCGGGGTGTCACGCCTACGGTCAGGCGTCTACCGCGCTAATGGAAGAGGATTGAGGCCCGGTGGCCCACGCGGACTTCAAATCCGTTGAGACCGGCGAATACCTGGTCTGGTAGGTTCGACTCCTACGCTCTTCCGCCATCCTTCACGCGTCTTTTGCGCGATGGCAGCGTTGCTGGCTCGGTCGCAAATGCTCACGCACACTAGTGCGCTGCGCGTTCGCTCGGTCGCCGCGCCTTGCCCTCGCACAAAAT
>CALHMG010000072.1 GCA_938034705.1 uncultured Gammaproteobacteria bacterium | reverse complement strand
AGGAAAGACCATCAGCAGCGTGATCAGCACCAGCATCATCAACACAAAGGGTATTGCCCCGTACGCAACGTCGTTAAAAGGTCCGCCGTTCGTACGCACACCCTGTACGACATACAAGTTAACCCCAATGGGGGGTGTTATCAGAGCCGCTTCCATGAGCACGGTGACGAGGATGCCGAACCACACCGGGTCAAAGCCCATCTTGATGGCGATGGGAAACACGATGGGTACGGTGGTCAGCAGCATGGACAGCGTCTCCATGAACATGCCGAGGATCAGGTAGAAAATGATCAGGATGATCATGGTCTCTGTCGGGGACAGGCCAAGCGCTTCGATCGCGTCAAGAATGTCCTGGGTGACGCCCATGAATCCAAGGACGAAGTTCAGGAACACGGCGGCCAGAATGATCAACATGATCATTGCGGTCGTACGCATCGTGCCTTCAAATGCTTCCTTGAGCATCTGCCACGACAGCATGCGCCGCCATCCGGCCAGCATCAGCGCAAACACAACACCTACCGAGGCGGCCTCGGTGGGAGTCGCGACGCCAGCGTAGATCGACCCGACCACAACGACAAACAACAGCACCGGCGGAATGAGATCAGGGAGCGTTCGAATACGCTCGGCCCAGCTTGTGTTTACGCGCTCGCCATCCCAGTTTTTCTTGAACAGGCAGGCGATGACGATAATCAGCATAAACAGCATCGCGAGCATCGCACCGGGGAAGATACCGGCGAGATAAAGTTCCGGCACAGACGTGTCGGTAATGAGACCGTAGATAATGAGGTTAATCGACGGCGGAATCAGGATGCCGAGTGTGCCTCCGGCGGCGAGTGAACCGAGAAACAGTCGCTCGTTGTAGTTGCGCTTTTCCATTTCCGGAATCGCGACCGTGCCGACGGTTGCGGCCGTCGCGACACTGGAACCCGACGTAGCGGCAAAAATGGCGCACGAACCGATGTTGGCATGCATCAGGCCACCCGGCAGCCACGACAGCCACTGAATCACCGCGTTGTACATACGCTGGGCGATGCCTGCACGGAGCATGATTTCTCCAAGCAGTATGAACATCGGGATGGCAACGAGAACAAACTCCTTGCTCTTGTCCCAGACGAATTCACCGATCGCTCCTTTGAGACGACCGGACATGAAAATCTCGTCCAGAGTAAATGAAAGCACGCCGAGTACGGCTGCAACCGGGACGCTGGCAATAACCAGCACCAACAAAATCAGAACAATCCAACCTGCCATGACTAGTTGCGCCCCCCGCTTCCAAGATTTGTGCGGACATCGAGACCGTGGGTCTCCTGCACGATTTCTTCTTCGGCACTCATTGCGCCGGCAATTCTCTGAACCAGAGCGGGGTCACGTCGAATCAGACCGACCAGGGTATAGAGCAACACAAATGACAGCGTAATCACAAACAGGAACAGCCCGAGAAACCAGAGAAGCTGGGGAATCCACAACGGCGTCAGGAGCGTTGTCGAAGACACCGAATTTCCTGTCCAGGAGGTCCAGAAAACATCAAAAGCTTTGCGTGTCAGGTAGGACATATAGAACAGCAGCAGCGCGACACCGACCACGTCGAGCACAGCGCGCACGCCGACCGGCAGAAAATTATACAGCGCGTCGATACGAACGTTGGATCGATTCAGCAGACAGTAGGAGTAAGCCCACGTGGTGCCAATCGCGAATACGTATCCCGACACCTCGTCGGAGCCACTCATCGTGACGCTGAAAAATTTTCGACACAGGACGTCGATGGTCACCATGATGGCGGACAGCAGCATGGCCAGTCCGGCCATCCAGACGGCCCATAGCGAAATCGATTTGAGAAAACGATGGATAGCATCGAGTGTGTGCATGGAAATAGTCCGACTTGAAAAATAGATGTCAGAACACACCGACGACGCAGACCCTTTTCAAAGGATCAGACTGTCATTGGGGTGCTACGAAAACGGGCGCACCGTAACTGGCGCGCCCGCTATCGAAAAAGAATCATGTGCTATTCGTTGAGTACACGGTGTTCGTGGCTTCGTTCAAACAGCACTTGACCAATTGGTGACCTGGAAAATCGAACCCAGGTTATTCGATCGGAGCCTGTACACCCAGCACTTTGCCGATGGTGTCATTCCACTCCATCGCGCAGGCCTTGCCACAGCGCTTGGCCCAGCGTGACAGAACAACCTGAACGGCTTTATCCGTACGCGCACGGTCGTCGTCGTTGAGTTCAACGGCAACCATTCCGCCGGGCTCACCCTTGGAGCAAGGACCGTTAGTGTTGCACTTGGCTGCTTCTTCGTTCAGAGCAACGGTGCTCTCCCAGATGTTGTCCTCAACCTTTTTGGCTTCGGCTTCCATCAGGGCCTGGGTCTCGGGTGTCAGCGCATCCCATGTCTTGTGGTTGATCGCGAGGAACGTAGCGGCGAAGCCGATGTTGACGCGAACGTTGTGAGTCACAACCTGGTACCACTTGGCGTTGTACGCCGGCATAACACCGGTTGCGCCGCAGTCGGCAACACCCTTTTGCAGAGCAGGTACCACTTCGGCAAAAGCCATGGTTACCGCGCTGGCGCCAAGGCCTTCGATGAAGTCACCGATCGACGTTGAGTAAGTACGCATCTTCTTGCCCTCAAGGTCCTTGAGGTGCACGGCGGTGGCGTCTTTGCTGCCGAAGTTGCAGAAGAACTGCTGCTTCGGGAAGGTGTAGAGCATCAACATCTTGGCGTTGAATTTCTCTTTCAGTTCGCGCTCGATAACCGGCTTGTAGGCAGCCATGGCCTTTCGATAGACGCTGAAGTCCTGAATCACACCGGCGAGGTCAATACCTTCAAGCGCAGGCGCATCCTGAGCGGTGTAGGAAGTCAGGGCGTGGACCGCGTCAAACGTACCGAGCTTGAGGAGACGCATGGTCTCGAAGCCCGACATGCCAACGTTGGTGTAGTCCTTCATGTTGGCCGTGATCGCACCACCGGACTTCTCGGGCAGTGTCTTGGTCCAGAACGGCTCTTCGTGCTGCTTGTAGTTTTCCAGACTGGCCCAGGTACCAACGACCTGCCACTCTTTCTTGGTAATTTCGGCGTGAGCGGGCAGCGATACCAAAGCTGTAGCCAGAGCTGACGCGGCGGCCATTTTCATAAACTGCTTCATTCGTGAATTCCTCTATAGATCCGTCATCGCGGATTTCGGTAACAACGATAAATATCGTCACAGCACGAGTTTCCGGTGTTCAGCTCCCCCACGCAACCGATCAGGCCAGATCTCGCTCTGTGACACGCCGCCCGAACCTAATCCCACACTGGACAGGCAGACCCCACAAGGGACAGGCACCGCTTTATCGGGACAGGCGCCTTATTGGGGACAGGCGCACTCATTCGGACAGACATCGCCCAATAAGGACCGGACGAGGACACACATCGGTGCGGGCTCACTGCGCGTGATCCTGTGGTGCTCGGGGGATTATCAAACGGAGCCACTTGCGGGGACAGGCAAGCGACGCCCGCTTTGGGAACGCAGCGACGGTCACTGATGCCCTTGGTAGAAAGTCGGTCACGGGACAGGCGTCGTACTCGACGGGAGCCGGAAGCAGGATATTCGCGGCCAGAAAAGTTGAGGACAGGCCACAGATCACCTGCGGCAGGTCGTTTCAGAACGAATCGCTTCAGAGGTCCTGAGAGAAGGTTTACCGCTCGTTGAAAACGCTTGCCTGTCCCGGCATCTCCCTTGCCTGTCCCGGCTGGCGTCTGCTCAGCGGCCGGTGTCGTGCCAGGACTGCTTATCGAAAGCGACATGATCACCGAAGAAATGAATCTGCCGGTCGAGGCCGCGAACCGTGTCGGGAGAAAAATGCGAAACGGCGCTGTCCAAACGAACCACAGCATCCGGTGATTTCTCGCGTTCCTGTACCCAGGGCTCGGCCGACTGCAGGGTGCTCGAGCGCTGAACAACGTCCCAGATGTAGTAATGGTGCGGGATCACAACGTTGGGCTTTAGCCGCTCCAGCATTTTGTCCGCCGCCGCATGGCCGATGACATGTTGAGAGTTGTCGATCGGAATCAGGGCAATATCGATATGACCCAGCGCTTCCCAGGCACTCTCTGGAAGCTCACACCGGTTATCACCCCAGTGCAGAATTCTGAGTCCGCCCGTTTCAACCACGATCAGGCAGTTGTCCCAAGAGCGTTGGTTATTGGGCGGCGCGATCTTTTGATCCTGAAATGTCTCGAGAACTTTCCGAAAGTCATAGACGCAACAACTGGAATCGATCGCGTGTTTTTCAGCAATGCCGTGAATCGTCAGATCGCGAAACGAGTACGTTCCGATTAGGCGATCGAGCAACACGTGTGCATCAAGCCGATGAAGCGCGTCATGATCAAAGTGAGCGTGAGTCGATACGCCAATGTCGACCTCTGTGATCGGGAAGTCGTGGAAGTACCAATCCCATTTACGAGTCGGGAAATTACGCCACGGGTCGATCATCACGGTGATACCCAGAGGCGAGGTGATTCTGAATGCCGAACCTCCGAAGTAAGCAATCTCAACCGGCCGCGCCGGAGATGGCGTTGTATCGTTCTGCAACTCCATCATTCGGTTGTGATTAGACAACATCTGCCAGACGTTCAGGCCGGCGTTCAGATCATCACTCATGCTGCATCTCTCTGGTTTTCGACTGGGTTTTATGGACTTTATTCGAGCAAACCTTCCTGTTCGTACCACTGAGCCGTGCGATGAACGCCTTCTTCGAACCCGACCTCGGGCTCAAAACCAAGCACGTTTCGTGCCTTATCGCGTGACAGCGTGAAGCTCTTTTTGAAGTAATCCATGCGCCGTCTGTGCAGCGGTGGCTGGATCCCAAACGGCTTAAGAACAGTTTCCATCGTCACGGCAAGCAGCATGAAGGGTCCCATCGGGGCATGAAACTTTGGAACTTTGCCGTCTACCGCGGTTGCAACAGCGTCAGCCATAACACGCGTAGACACCGGGTCCTTACCTGATAAAACAAAGACTTCGCCAACAGCTGCTTCGACCTCCGCCGCCATCCGCATGCCGCGTACCAGATCGTCGACGAATATCAGGTGATGCAGATTTTTGCCGTTGCCGACAATAAAGAACACACCCTTTTTGATCGTCTTGAACAGCTTCAGAAGCCGCCGATCACCCGGGCCATAAGTCTCGGAGATTCTGATTGCCGTGACCGGTAGTCGATCGACATAAGAAAGAACAAGCCGTTCTCCCTCAAGCTTTGTCTGCCCATAAATATTGTCTGGATTACAGGGCGAGTTTTCATCGATAAGCCCATCCAGTATTCCGTAGACACCGATCGTGCTTCCGAGAACGAATCGCTTAACGTTATTGCGAATACATGCTTCAAGCAGTCGTTGCGTACCTTCGACGTTCACATTTCTGAAATGATCATCGCCAACGTTAGCCTCATGTTGCGCTGCGGCAAGATGGAAAACCACGTCTATACCCTTCACGAGATCATCCAGCTCGGCGTCGACAATGGACGCCAGAATCATCTCCGCCCCCGCACTCTGCAGCGCTTTGCTGTTCTCGGCTTCGGCGGGCGTGTTTTCCTGCCCCAGCACACGAACTTTGCATCCGTCCTGAAGGCACGCCTGAGTCAGTCTAGTGCCGATGAATCCGGTGCCACCTGTTACGAGTACATGCATTGATTTTAGTCTTCGGTTTCTCAAATGAGCGAGGCTTACGCCTCGGATTTTGCGCCGACACGCCGATAGCGACGGTATTCAAGCGCGCGATTGGTCATTTCGATTTCTGAATTTTTTCTCTGCTGATCCCAGCCCAGTTCCTCGGCGGCAATCCCCGCAACGTATTCGAGACATTCATCACCGGGATGGCAGCCGTCGGCGATTTCGGTGCGCCGCATCACAATATCCTCAAGTCGGGTCGCCATCTCATGACGGCACACGTACCGGACCTCCGCTTCGAGGACATGCGTATTTGGCAAAACCGATTTTGTGTCCGCCGCCTTGAGCACAGATAAAAACCGCGAACCGTAGTTCGCCGCCAGAGATCTCGCGGTCGGATCCTGCGGGTCGCAGCCGAGCGCATCAGCGACTGTCCTCTGATGCTTACCGTAGTCGCTGATATCACCGCCTACGAGGACACGCTGCTTTGTCATGGATTTTGCAGGGCGACGCCCGAGCTTTTTCTCCACCAGGTTCAGCGCACGTTCGGCTTCACCGCGAGCTGTGGTGTAGCGCACACCAATCAGGGTCAAAAGACCTTCGACGCCGTGCTCCACTGAGTGATCGATGAGGCGAGAGCGCTTGCCGTAGCTCAGATCATCACCCCCGTCAGTGTTCTCTCCAAATAAGACCAAACCCGCATTCCAGGCCCCTACTTCGTCCAGCTTGATATCCAAGCCGGGACAGGCCCAGTTGAGCTCATCCAGAAATCCTTCCAGATCTGCATCTGGGACAGTCACCTCGTCAGGGTGAACATCGGTCACGACATGCCAGACACCTATCAATGTGTGTCCTCGCCAGGGGACAACGAACAGATGGCGCGCTGATCGGGCCAGCAACGCATCCGGGTCTTTGGTCCGCGCCTGCACCGCAAGCGAAAGCTCGCTCACCCACGGACGTCGAACCAAAAACCAGGCGTCTCGTGAGAACGTGCTGGCGTGCTTGAGGCTTAAATTTGGCGCGTCATCTAACAGGCGTTCGGCCCAGGGACCCGCAGCGTTGACGACCGTTTTTGCGCGTATTTTCAGCCGATCGCCAGTGAGGCGGTCTTCGGCAACCACACCCGTCACAGAATCACCGTCCCTGATGAACTCTTTCGCAGCGACATAATTCGCCAACGCCGCACCCTCTTTTGCAGCCGACAGAGCGAAAGCGAGGCCAAGCCTCTCGGGACTGTACATTTGCGCGTCGTAGAACAAGACGGCTCCGGTCAGTTCGTCCGTCTCCAGCCATGGAAACTGTTCGAGCGTTTCCTCGCGCGAGAAAGTTGTGTGTCCCGGTATGTGCCGCTGCTTGTCCGCAATGCCCCGATTTCTGTCTGCGGTCAGCATCTCGTACGCGAACATGCCGGTGCTCAAGAAGGCCTTACCCTCCTTACCTTTTCCGTACGTGGGCACAACTATTGGCAGCGGTGTTGCAAGGTGAGGCGCAACACGCAAGAACGTCGACCGTTCCGCCACCGAGGATCGAACCCGCGGTACGTCGCCGTGCTGCATGTAGCGGACGCCGCCGTGAATAACCTTGAAGCAATTGGCCGACGTCGCGTGAACAAAATCATGGGCTTCAATGAGCGCCACCGACAATCCGCGATTGATCGCTTCCCACGCGGTCGCGACGCCAAATATTCCTCCGCCAACCACCAGCACATCGAACTCTTCGGTCACGAGCCGATCGAGATCACGCTGCATGCTGACTAGACCCGAAGTCTCGTAGTGAGTTCTGATTCAGCCGAAACTTTGGCCACCAGTAACTGACTGCTGATATGGCTCCACGGCTCATCCGGGTCTGCGATCAATTCGGACACGCTCTTTGACCAGTCGGAAAATCGACCGGTACTGTAGTCGTTGACCAATCGCTGAGCGAGTTCGAGAAACGGAATCAGACCTTCATACATTTTGAGTTTTGCAATTTTGATGCGGAAGTCTTCATCTTCATTTTTCGTATCAAAATACTCGTGCGGACTTTTTGCGATTGCGTCAACGGCTCGATCAAAATTCTCGTAGTCAATTTGCAGCAAACCGAATGCCTTTTGATAAAGGCGGAAATAGTCGATGCTCAAATCACTGAGATGCAACAATCGCGGATACTGTTTCGTGCTCGACGTAAATTGTCTGAATATGTCGTCGCAATCGAGATCTTCCGCTCGATCTTCGGACGCCTGGTCGCGCATATCCGGATTCATCGCCATTTGGCACATGCCGCGCAGATCCGCGAGCAGTGAGGCGATCTGACGAGCCATTGCCTTGCATTCTTTTTGCGCATCCGTCATTCGTCGCTTGGTTTCAGCGAAATTGAACGTGCCTATCGCTTCGTCTCGCAATGTCTCTTCGTGAGCATCGAGTTCTCGTCCTGCGCTAGATCGCGCAAGACGCAAGCGAAGTCTTTCACTCGCTTCTTCCGCAATTCGATATTCGTGTGATCGACGCGCCTCTGTTTCTCGCAACTCAAGGTAGCGCTCCATGTCGAGTCGAAATCGGCCAACGTGCTTCTGGAATCGACTTGAGTACCGCAGCAGTGGCTCTATGAACTCCTCATTTTCTTCCGGCGTAAAGGTGATTCGGGACAGGTATTGCTTGAGATATTCAAATTTGCTGTCAAGCAGCTCGACACTGGCTCCGATTCTTGAACTGATCTTCGCGATTTCGCCAAAACCCTGACGCAAGTCATGATTCACTCTGACCATTTCAAGAAGCTTGCGAAGCAGCGTTTCTTCGCTGGTGGAGTGAATAAAAAGAGACTGAATACTTCTTTTGGCGTCGTTTAGCTGAGCGTCGGACATCAGACCGTTCTCTTCAACGAAAGCCAGCGCGGTCATGACAACCAGCATCTCCTTCTGGCGATCATTCAGGCTTTTACGAGCAGTTGTAGACATTGCTTAACCGTAGGGACTGTCTTTTGAACGAAATAGAACACGAACGCGAGTGCCGTAGAGCTTGTAACTTCGAGCGAAAAAATTGGACAGGTAACGCCGATACGATTCGGGGACACGCGCGGTTTGATTGCCATGAACAATGACGGTAGGTGGATTTCGCCCACCCTGGTGACAGAATTTCAACCGCACGGGGCGGCCTTTGAACATCGGCGGGGACTGGGCTTGAACTGCAAGCTCCAACCGTCGGTTAAGTTCACCTGTCCCGAAATCGATCATGGCGGACTCAAAAGCCTTGTCCACGGCGTTCATTACATCGCCCAGACCCGAACCGTGAAGTCCAGAAGTCGGCACAAATTCGAAGTCCTTAAGAAATGGGAGTTTGCGTTCAAACTCCCGCCTGATCCGGTTGCGCTCGGATCGATCCAGTCCGTCCCACTTGTTTAGCAGGACAACGGTGGATCGCCCGGACTGTTCAACAAGCCCGGCGACGGTAGCGTCCTGATCCAGGACGCCTTCATGCGCATCGAGCACCAGAACCGCGATATTGGACTTGTCGAGCGCCTGCAGCGTTTTGACAACGGAGAGCTTTTCCAGTCCTTCCTTGACACGCGATCGACGTCGCACGCCGGCAGTGTCTACGAATAGATAACGCCTGTCCTCGCGCTGGATTGTGACATCGACGCTGTCACGAGTTGTTCCGGGCACATCTGAAACGATCACGCGGTTTTCGCCCGCAAGCGCGTTAATCAACGTCGATTTCCCAACATTCGGACGTCCGACCACGGCAACGCGCGGCATGCTTTCATCCAGTTCGGCTGCAACGTCTACGTAGGGATGGTCATCGAGGACACGCAAAATCGCGTCGCTCAGACCCTGCCCGCGGATAGCGGAAACCGCCACAGGCACGCCCAGGCCCAGCTCATGAAAGTCGGCGATGGCCATGTCTTCACGCAGCCCCTCTGACTTATTCACTAGAGGAAGGACAGGCACAGATACCTGACGCAGGCGCTCGGCGATTTCGCGATCGGCCGTGGTCAAGCCAGCGCGCGCATCCATCATGAACAGGACGGCGGTGCATTCCTCAAGCACGTGATCAACTTGCTCACTTACCAGGTTCGAAAGCTGATCAACTTCTGGATCCAGTCCACCTGTGTCGACGATGAGGAACTTGTGGCCTTCGACGGTGGCTTCACCATAGAGGCGATCCCTGGTGACTCCCGGCTGATCATCGACGAGCGCATTCTTCGTTTTGGTTAAACGATTAAATAGCGTCGATTTGCCAACGTTGGGTCGACCAATTATCGCAATTACGGGTTTCAGAACCGTCTACCTCAGAGAGAAGACAGTGAGATCACCGTTTCGAGTCAGCGTGTAAACAAACTTGCCGTCGGTCTCACTGCGACGCTGGACACTGCTGCCGACCTTATTTCGCCCTGTAATGGCGCCAGTCGTCGAATCCAGAATGTGAACGTACCCATCGCCGTCACCGACGAGAAGCTTTCCACCAATGAGCGTTGGACCGGTGACACCGCGACGCTCCAAGCCCGTCTGCCGCCAGCGCTCAGTCCCGTTGAGTCGATCAATGGCTACAACGACGCCTTCGTCCGTCGTGACAAAAATATGGTTGTCGTCAGAATCCAGCTCTCGATGGCTGGAAATTTCGCTACGCCAAAGTACTTTGCGGCTGCCGAGAGCCAGCGCTGAAATCTCGCCCTGATAAGCCGCTGTATAGAGGACAGACCCAATCAGCAAAGGCTGGGCGTCGATATCAATCAGACGCTCGATCTCGTTCCGGCCACGGGTCTTTGAAACGCCGAGTTCCCACAAAACCCGACCAGTATCGACTTCGCTGGCAACAATCTTGCCGTTGGAGAAACCGTTTACGGCTACACCCTCATAGACAACCGGGCGGCCTGTCCCGCGCAGGCTAAGTCCAGGAACCGACCTCTGAAACGCCCAGTCCCTCTCGCCTGATGTCACGCGAAGCCCGAGGACTTTTCCGTCGACTGTCCTCACGATGACGATGTCATTTGCAATGACGGGCTGCGCCAGAACTTCACCGCCAACATAACTACTCCAGACCTGGGCTCCATTGTTGGCATCAAAGCCAACAACATCGCCTTCTGAGGTTGCAACAACAGCCAGCGAAGCACCGTACCCAACGCCGGCAGAAATCGGATCTTCGGTTTTGGCCTCCCAGAGCGTCGCACCGGTGTCGGTCGTGAATGCGGTGACCTGGCCGTCCGGGGATGCCGTGAAGACGCGGTCTGTCCCTATAGCTGGGGCGATAGATGAATATTGAGAACTGAAGCTGCCGCCGGTGTCCTTGGACCATCGTTCAACCATCCCTTCGCCAGACACCTTTGGCAGAGGGGCTGGTGCTTTGCGCTCGGCGAGCCGCTGAGACTTTTCTCCGCCTGTCCCGCAAGCAGCCAGGCCGATTGATAGCATCGCGATAAGCGAAATATGTGCGAATTTGCGTGAGGTACTCAGCATTTTTTGGTGCCCTTGGCTCCCGTGTTGACGGCTCGGAGTCTACCACTTGTATCGAGGACAGGCAGTGCCTCGCATACCCAAAAAGCTGCTGAATCAAGCGCAAAAGGCGTCTGATGTGGCCTGACGCACAAGCTGCTGGGACACGATGATCGTTTGGCGGAAGCTGTTCGCGACCTACGAACACAGGGGCAACCATGACCAGAGCTCGAAGAGACTCGGTTCATCCGGATCAACCCGGCTTCTACCACTGCATTTCACGGTGTGTTCGGCGCGCCTATCTTTGCGGGCACGACGCTGAGACGGGACGCAACTTCGACCACCGTCGTCGGTGGATAGAATCTCGCATCGACCACCTGAGCAGTCTGTTTTGTATCGACATTTACGCGTACGCGATTATGTCGAACCACTTTCATCTGGTCGTTCGAACCGACCCACATCGAGCAAAAAAACTGACCGACAGCCAGGTGATTCGACGGTGGCGGGCCGTGTATCAACTAAGCCCAAGCCGTCAGCCCAAAGCTTCTTTGTCGACACCTCCACCTGAACAAATCGAGGTATGGAGACAGCGTCTTGGAGACCTTAGCTGGTTTATGAAGGCTCTCAATGAACCAATCGCACGAATTGCCAATCGCGAGGATGATTGCAAAGGACACTTCTGGGAAAGTCGATTCCGATCCGTGCCACTGCTTGACGAGAAAGCGGTGATCGCTTGCATGGTGTACGTGGACTTGAACCCGGTTCGAAGCGGAGAAGTCAGTCGAGTCGACAGATCGAGATTTACCAGCATCAGGCGCCGTCTCTCGAAGAAACGCACCGGTAATTCACGGACACCGACCGGCCCTGTGTTCTCCAACAGCCGCAAACCGACGCAGCTGTCAATCTCAAGTCAGAACTACACCCAGCTGGTCGACTGGTCGGCGCAAAAACACAGGCACCAGCGATCCAAGAAATCAAAACCTCCGACGGCCCTTCGAAGAATGGGCGCCGAATCGAAAGCTTGGCTCGAGGTCACCGGCAGATTCGAAGCGTTGTTCAGAACGGCTGCGGGAAGTCGAGAGTCCTGCAAGCCGTTCTACGACAGGCTACATCGCTCTCGCATTCTGGACGGCGGCGGGCGGCTCTTACTGTACGGGTAAGACCAACAGCTCTCAGTTCGCCTGAGCGTCACTGAGTTTTAGCTGCAGAAGATTTCGATACCCGGAGTTTTGACTCAAAGCGTCAAGGCTCTCCTGGTAAATGCTGCTCGCGCGAGCAAAGTCACCTGCAGCCACCCAGCTATCGCCTTCGACTTCTTTGTAGCGTGATTCGAAACTCCCCATATCCGTCACGGCTGAGAACAATGCCGGCACTTCGCTGTGTTTGCCATCAGCGATCAAGACACTTCCGAGTCGAACTCGAGCGGTGTGAACCGTAGCTGCGTCTTTGGCATTTTCAACAGCCCACTCGAGCTGAGAACGGGCGCTGGCAAGGTCTTTACCCTCGACGGAAAGCCTGGCAAGAAACAGCGCGGCTTTAGCGGCATACGGAGTGCCCGGATAATCGTCCATGAGCTGCCCACCGAAGTCAGCTGCCGCGGTCGGATTTCCCGTGCCTTCCTGAATCATCATTTCTTCATACAGGCCTGAGGCGGTCTCTGACTTCGTTTCCTGGTGACTAGTCCACAGGTTCCAGCCAACAACAGCGCCAATACCGATTACAGCTCCAGCGATCACTGAAACGCCGTTGCGCTTCCACCATTCTTTAAGACGCTCGACCTGTTCGTCTTCGTGCACATGAGGATCGGTCATCGATCTGCTAGTCCTTTATGTTCTTAACTTTCGTAGGGCGTTCAGAAGCCGATACTGTTCGCCTGTTTGTCGGGCGACCAGAAATCCGCGCTATTGTAGTCGTTTCTGCAGTGCCAGCTGTAGCTCTTCCTGCGGCACTGTCTGCTGTTCTTCACCTGTCGTCAGTGGTTTTATTGCGACAGTGCCATTGGCAACTTCTTCGTCCCCAAGAATCACGGCAAATGCGGCGCCAGATCGATCTGCCTGCTTCATCTGACTCTTGATGCCACCACCACCTGCGGCAAAGACCACCGACATTCCAGCCTCCCGGAGCTGCTCGGATACGCCAAACGCGGCGGTCCGGGCGCTGTCGCCGATATTCACCACAAACACGTCTGGCGTAGCGCCCGTCAGATCAGGATTGGACTGTTTGACCAACTCGATCAATCGCTCCATACCGAGAGCGAAGCCACAGCCCGGTGTCGACCGGCCACCGAGGCTCTCGACGAGCCCGTCATATCGGCCACCGCCGCATACAGCACTCTGGGCACCCAGCTTATCGGTAGTCCATTCAAAAACGGTACTCGTGTAGTAGTCCAGGCCACGTACAAGTCTTGGGCTGACTTTAAATGCGATATCGACTTTCGCAAGGTAATTAGCCAGCGCGTCAAAATGTGAGCGTGCGTCCACATCAAGGAATTCGATGATGCTTGGAGCACCTTCGATCATTTCCTGCATCGCTGGATTTTTGCTATCGAGGACACGCATCGGATTGATCTTCAGTCGCCGTTGACTGTCCTCATCAAGGACATCCTGGTGTTCTGTGAGATAGGCCACAAGAGAATCGCGATACTTCGCTCGAGTATCGTCTGAGCCCAGCGTGTTCAACTCCAGCGCGATGTCCGTTATTCCCAGAGCCTTCCACAGGCGCGAGCCGAAAACGATGACTTCGGCGTCGATTTCGGCGCCTGTCCAGCCAAAGGCTTCTATGCCGAACTGGTGAAACTGTCGATACCGTCCACGCTGAGGCCGCTCCCTGCGAAACATAGGCCCCATGTACCAGATTCGCTGCGTCTGGTTGTGGAAAAGGCCGTGCTGGATCCCGGCGCGGACACAAGACGCCGTCATTTCGGGCCTCAGCGTCAGGTTGTCTCCGCCGCGATCTTCCCAGGTGAACATCTCCTTTTCGACGATGTCGGTCGCTTCGCCGATGCCGCGTTTAAACAGCTCGGTTCGTTCGGGGATCGGGGTTCGGATTTCGCGATATCCGTAGGCTGCTGCGGTCGCGCGAATAGTTGTCTCAACGAACTGCCAGACACCGGAATCTTCCGGTAGCAGATCGTTCATTCCCTTTACGGACTGTATTCCCTTGCTCATAGGCGCCAAGAGTACGGGGAAATCGCCTCAAATTACAGCTAACGCGCCTGTCCCCGCTACCTCCGGTGGGTAAGCGGTGATGGCGGTGTTGATGCCTGTCCCCGTTGGGGAGCCAGGCGCCGCAAAGACGCCTGTCCCGGTTGGTTTTTAGCCTGTCCCCGTTAGCTATTTGAGCAGCTTGGCCTGGGCCGAGTTGGGATAGCGCGTTCGCAGCATTCGGGCGTAATTTTCCGATGTTTCGCTGTCACCGAGAGCGGCTTCGGCTTTGGCCGCAAACAGCAATACATCCGGGTCGCTCTCGCCCATCGCGATATAGCGCTCAGCGTAGCCGCGTGCGGACAGATGATTGCCACGTTCGTAGCTGATTCGGACCATGCCGGCCAGAGCTGGCGGGATCGAAGGGCTGCGCTCCAGAGCCTCGCGGAAATAGGTCTCGGCCCCCGCCATGTCGCCTGTCCTCATCATGCACAGACCGGCGCGTGTCCTGGTTAGCGCGGGTTGCTCATTCAGGGGGTTTTCCATGGTCTGGCGGTAGCGGTCGATACCTTCGCCTGTCCTTCCAAACTGGCAGAGGAATCCGGCGAAATCTTCCTGCGCGTCCAGATTGTTCGGGTCGCTCTGGATCGCGCGCCGGAAGTGGCGCTCGGCCTCGCTGGTGCGATCGAGCTGGGTCAGCAATACGCCATAAATATGGTGAGCCTTGGAGTGCGAAGGCGACTTGCGCAGCGCCTGATCGAGCTCCTGCCCTGCAACTTTGTACTGGCCTCGCTGCAGGTAATTCCACGCAAGACGGGTATGCAGATCAGCCTGCCTCGAAGAGAGACTGCCGGTCGCGGGGTCGTAAGGTTGATTGGCTGTCGATGCGCAGCCCGACACAAGAGTGGCTGCAAGAGCCAGGGTAAGAAAGATTTTCACGATGTTGTCCTCTCAACGTGAAGCTAGGTGCGTTAACTTCAGTATGGTTGAGAAAACCATCAAAACCGGTATTCGGGCGGCCCATTGGGCCCGACAATCAGGGTGCAGCTACCGCCTGGGACATTCTGGCCGACCGCTTCGTTCTGTCCGTAATCTTGCCGGCTAGCTGCCCGCAGGCCGCGTCGATGTCGTCACCGCGTGTTCGACGGGTGATTGTCATATGGCCGTGATCAAACAGTACATCGCGAAAGCGATTGATCGTGTCGGTATCGCTGCGCGTGTAGCCAATCCCCTCAAACGGATTGAACGGGATCAGATTAACTTTTGACGGAATACCTTTGAGAATTCTCGACAGCTCGCGCGCGTGAGAAAGCGAGTCGTTGACGCCTGCAAGCATCACGTATTCAAACGTAATGCGCTCCCGAGCTGCCAGCTCGGTATAGCGTCGACACGCATCGAGCAGCTGCTCGATGGGATATTTCTTGTTCAGCGGCACCAGCTCATTACGCAGATCATCATCCGGCGCGTGCAGCGATACCGCCAGCGCAACCGGACACTCCTCGCGAAGAAGATCGATCTTCGGCACAACGCCAGCCGTACTCAAAGTGACACGCCTGCGCGAAAGACCGAAGCCAAAATCATCCATCATCAGCCTCATGGCCGGAATGACGTTGTCAAAATTAAGCAGCGGCTCACCCATGCCCATCATGACCACATTCGAAATCGCCCGCGTTCGTCCGTCCGGCGTCTCAAGACATGATGCGGCGACAACGACCTGACCGATAATCTCCGCCGTGGTCAGATTACGGTTATAGCCCTGGCGGGCGGTTGCGCAGAACGAACAGTTAAGCGCACAGCCCACCTGGGACGACACACACAGTGTGCCGCGATCGCTTTCGGGGATGAAAACAGTCTCGATGGCGTTACCGTCGGCCATTTCCAGCAGCCACTTGCGGGTTCCGTCTTCGGCGATCTGGTCGCGAACAATCTTTGGCAATCGCAGCGCGGCGTTTTCGCCAAGGGTATCGCGCAGAGTCTTTGACAGATCCGTCATCTCACCAAATTCGAAGACACCGCGCTGATAAACCCACTTCATGATTTGATCAGCACGAAACGAACGCTCGCCAACCGTCTCAAACCACGTGCGAAGTCCGCCGCGGTCGTAGTCGAGAAGATTGACAGGCGTTGTATCAGTCATGATCAGAACAGGCGTTCGGGGCGCGTCGATTCCAGTGGATTAACGGGTGCGAGGACACACCTGGTCATCACCGAAGAAAAACTTGATCTCTTCAGCTGCGGTCTCGGGTGCGTCCGAGCCGTGCACGGCATTCTCTTCAACCGATGTCGCGAAGTCTGCGCGAATCGTGCCCGCTGCCGCTTCGGCTGGATTGGTTGCGCCCATGACCTCACGGTTCTTGGCAATCGCGCCCTCACCTTCGAGCACCTGAACAATCACAGGGCCTGACGTCATGAAGTCAACGAGCTCACCGTAAAACGGCCGCTCTGCGTGCACCGCGTAGAACTGCTGCGCCTGCTCTGTCGAAAGATGCATCATGCGTGCAGCAACGATTCGAAGTCCTGCTGACTCGAATCGATCATAGATTTTGCCGATATTGTTTGCCGCTACGGCATCGGGCTTGACGATAGAAAGTGTCCGTTCAACGGCCATTGAGATTTCCTCTAGTCCTTAACTGTTATGTTCGTGGCGCTCTAGTCGCCGCGCGAAGTGTACTGGTTCGCCAACCTCAGCGGCAATCAATGTTTGCCCATCGCTTGACCCCGGGATGACCGAGTAAAAGTTACCGGGTGTTACACCCTCGGAGACGGGCAGCCGAACGCTGACATAGTCGCCCGCTCGCCCCCGCACGTAGTCCGTACCGGCGCCTTCCGCGAGCACCGTCATGGAGCTGCCGACACGCCGGTCCAGCAGCTTCGCCCGCACCCGCTCGCCAGCGTCTCGCACACGCTGCGCGCGCGCCTTTCTAACCGGTACATCTACCTGACGCGGAATCCGCGCAGCAGGCGTGCCGGGCCGTTCGGAATACGGGAAGACGTGAGGCCAGGCAATTTCCAGATCTTCCACCGCCCGCAACGTTTCATCAAAGTGTTCGTCGGTTTCCGTCGGGAATCCCACCAGCACATCAGCGCTGAGCGTCAGTTCCGGTATCACCGCCTTGAGCGCCGCGATTCTTTCGTAGACCACCTCTCGCGTATAGCGCCTTTTCATCCTTTTGAGGATCAGCGTATTCGCG